>CAZVBB010000243.1:0-2072 GCA_964625285.1 uncultured bacterium
CAATGATAAGTGCAGAGCTATTTATCCTGCCAGGATTAGCTTTTGCTCAGGCAGGCCCGGCAGTTATTCTTTCTTATATAATAGCAGGAATATTTTGCATTCCTGCCCTTCTAAGTATGGCGGAGTTAGCCACGGCAATGCCCAAGGCAGGAGGAGACTATTTCTACATTATGAGAGGATTTGGACCCCTTTTAGGAACAATAGCTGGTTTTGCTACCTGGTTTTCTTTGAATTTAAAAGGAGCTTTTGCCCTTATAGGTATGGGAGTTTATTTAATCATAATAACTGATATCTCCATAGAATTAATTGCCCTGTTGTGTGGTGTGTTTTTCATTGTTTTGAATTTAGTAGGCATAAAAGAAGCAGGAAGATTTCAAGTGCTTTTGGTTATGGGTTCTTTGGTTATACTTCTCGGTTATGTCCTCTGGGGTATGAGTGCAATTAACCCATCTAATCTCTCGCCGTTCTTTACTAAAGGATTAGGTCCCGTATTCACTACCGCAAGTTTTGTCTTCATTTCTTATGGAGGCTTGACTAATGTTGTTGCCCTGGCTGAAGAAGTAAAGAATCCTAACAGAAACTTACCATTGGGCATGATTCTTTCTCTTATTGTAACCTCTATTGTCTATGCTCTGGTTATTTTCGTAACCATAGGAGTACTGAATCCAGAGAATCTAAGAGGCACTTTCACTCCTATATCAGATGGAGTAGATATTTTCGGAGGTAATGCTTTTAAGATAATAATAAGCATAGGCGCATTTTTAACCTTTATCTCCACTGCAAATTCAGGGATTATGATTGCATCCAGGTATTTTCTGGGGATGAGTAGAGACAAGCTTCTTCCTACCAGCTTCAAAAAGATAAGTTTTAGGTTTAAGACGCCTTATGTTTCTGTTCTTGTTACCGGATTTTTTATGATTATGGCTATTATGTTCTTAGAATTAGGACTATTAATTAAAGTTGCATCCAGCACCTTGATTTTATTTTACATACTTGCCAGTTTAACTCTGATTTTATTCAGGGAGAGTAAAATTCTAAGTTACAAGCCAAAATTCCACGCTCCTCTCTACCCATATTTGCAAATAGCAGGAATATTAGGAGGGCTCTTCCTTTTAGCAGGAATGGGGTGGGCGACTATCTCTTTGACCGCAGCCTTTCTTTTGTCAGGATTTATCTGGTATAAAATTTATGCTCAAAAAAGAGCAAGCCAGGATTCCGCTCTTATATATGCTCTGGAAAAATTAATAGCCAAAGATAAGGAGTTAGCATCAGATGATCTCCTCACTGAACTAAGAGATATTGTTATTGAGAGGGATGAGATTATAAAAGACAAATTTCATGAACTTATCGAGGAAAGTAAAGTTTTAGACATAGAAGAACCCCTTAAAATGGAGGATTTCTTTAAAAGGGTATCAGATATTTTTAGCAAAGACTTGGGCTTAGAGCCCGGAGAGCTACTAAAGAAATTTGTGAAGAGAGAAGAAGAATCCAGTACGGTAATCCGTAAGGGGCTATCCATTCCTCATATTATTGTTGATGGTAAGAATGTATTTAAAATTCTTCTGGCAAGAGCAAAGACAGGTGTTATTTTACCCGAGGATAAATTAGCGCACATTATATTTGTTATTGTAGGCTCCCCCGATGAGCGGAACCTCCACCTGAAGGTTTTAGCTGCTATAGCCCAGATTACCCAATGCCCTGAATTTGATGAGAAGTGGCTCAGAGCAAGGAACGTGGAAGAACTAAGAAACATTGTTCTTCTAACTGAAAGAAGAAAAAATTAATCCCCTCCATGAGGATTCCAGTAAAAAGGGCCTGGGTTATTCCAGCCCCGATCACCCGGGAGAAACTCCTCTATGTGCGAGCGGACATGCCCATCCACAAATAAAGGATAAACCCCTTTCTGAACTTCATCATCTTTTTCTTACCTTCTTCTCGAAAAGGTCTCCAGTCCATTCCGAGGGTATAAGTCCTGCTTTTGTGCTCCCCTTAATACACGCCTGCCGCGACTTGAACGCGGGACCTTTGGGTCCGCAACCCAACGCTCTATCCAACTGAGCTACAGGCGCAAG
>CAZVBB010000244.1:0-2067 GCA_964625285.1 uncultured bacterium
TACCTTCCATAGGGGCTCCGCCCCTCTGGCGTCCGCCTAGGCGGACTGTCACCCCATGAGGGAAAGCAGATTCTTTCCCTCAAACTCCCTAATCCACATAGAAATTCAAAGAATTCCTATGTTTTCAAATATCAAAATTACAGATTAAAATTGACACGAAGTGTCATTCTGAGTCCGAAGGGCGAAGAATCTCATAAGATTGCCACACCCTCACTTTGTTCGGGTTCGCAATGACAGCTCTGCTGTCATTTTTGCTTTGTCATTTTGCATTTTAATTTTTGATTTTTAATTTTCATTTGCTCTATGCCTTCCTGCCTTCAGTCTATCCATCTGAGTAGTTACAAGCCCACTGCCCGCCACCTACTATTTTTGCATTTTGATCATCGTTCTAATTTCATTTTCCTTGTGATCAAGTCCGCCTAGGCGGAAGCGCCTTTGGCGCAATCATCGTTATAATCTCATTTTCCTTATGATCATGCGATGAGCGCCTTTGGCGCAATCATCGTTCTAATTTCATTTTCCTTGTGATCAAGCGATGAGCGCCTTTGGCGCAATCATCGTTCTAATTTCATTTTCCTTGTGATCAAGCGATGAGCGCCTTTGGCGCAAATTTCTATTATGCTTTTATTAAGAGAATTATAGCACTTTGCTGAATATCTGGCAAGAAAACGAATTGCCTCATCAAAAAACCACATGAAATTATATCATTGCCTCATATAAAAATCCACGCAAAAATTAGGCTGTCTACTCTCTTTATGGGAGAAATGGAGGTGGTCTATGGGATTAATGATGAGTGAGAGAAGGGCGGTAAGTGAGGGAAGTGGCAAAAAGGTACCAGAGAGCACGGAAGAAAGAAAAAGGCAGGATATTTGGTGAATTCATCCAGATTGTGGAATATACCCGCTGTTATGCCTCCTATATCCTGAAGAATTAGGGGAGGAAGATAGTACTAAGACTTGACTTCCTTGAATGACTTGAACCCTTTTTTTACTTTTCATCATCGTTTTAATCTTATTCCTTATGACAAGCGATGAGTGCCTTTGGCACAATTTTCATTTATGCGCCATTCATTGAGCTTTTAAGCGTTCAAGTGTTTTCTCTGCTCGCTCTTTTGCTTCTATACCCCACTTCCGGTAACGTTCCTGTAAAGGTAGCTCAATTACCTTCTGCCAATACTTAATGGCTTTATCATTCTCTCTCATTTTCTCATAGGTCACTGCAATATCTTCATAATTATTAATAAATCTCGGGTCAAGCTCTGCTGCTCTTCTGAAGTACTCCAGCGCTTTACTAGAGCTTCCCCCTACAAACCAGGGAGTATCTCTGAATCTCCTTCCACGGACTGCATACATCAATGATAGCATAGGAACGTCAGGCCCATAAAATTTTCTACTCAACCTCATAGCAGTTACAACATTGCGATCAAAGCCTATTAACATAAAGAGGCTTTCAAGTATGCCAACATGAAGAGCTCTCGTGCCCATTGAGGCTCCAATGTAGGCATAAGCAAATGGCAGATACCGAGCCTCCAGCCCAAGCTCAATGGCTCTCTATAAGACTTTCACTGCTTCATCAGTGTGATAAAGTATACAAGTTCAAGTGTAAAGTATCTTTCTCCAAGCATAAAGTGCGCCAAGCCAAGTTGGTAGAGCAACATAGCCATTTCGCCTTCTTCGGCAAGGGTTTTCTTTTTTTCCTCTAAGATAGTCTTAAGAGTAGGGACATCTCCCATGCTGCTGGCAGGTAGAAATCTCTCTGTGAACTCATCCTGAAGAGGAATGCCACTCAGCGGGTCAAACTCAACAGCACCCCCTGCAATAGCAATAACAGAAACACTCATCAAAAGAACCAATAAAGCTACTACTGCTTTCATTGCCATTCCCTACTTTTTCTAAACCAAAATAACTCCACTCCGTTCAAACTATTCCAGGATAGGACTAAAGGGGAGGTCTGGCCCCAGTTCTTTCAGAACAGAAAGCGGGGGAATATCAGGCCAGGGGGGTCGGGATATACTCCGATGGTTGAACTGCCTTCATCTTGATGGCTCCAGACTCGCAGCCAACAACA
>CAZVBB010000245.1:0-2067 GCA_964625285.1 uncultured bacterium
AAAAGCCTTTAGAGCCCTCTGATTACACAGATTCCAAAAAGATTACACAGATTTTCTCTAAAGTGAAAGGTGGAAAAAGTTCAAGTTGAAAGGGTGTAAACATGCAGATAAAGAGAGCGCTGATTAGCGTTTCAGATAAAAAGGGAATTGTTGAATTTGCTCGTGGATTACATGAGATAGGGGTGGAAATCCTGTCCACCGGGGGGACGGCGACTCTAATTAGTGAGGCGGGAATCCCAGTGCGTTTAGTATCTGATTACACAGGCTGCTCAGAGATACTTGATGGACGGGTAAAGACCCTGCATCCTAAAATTCATGGCGCTCTTCTTGCGCGCCGTGGGAAAAAATCTCATATGAAGCAAATTGCTCAGAATGAGATAGAGCTCATTGACCTGGTAGTCGTTAATCTTTATCCATTTGAAGAGGTAGTAAGAAAAGAAGGTGTGAGTATGGAGGAGGCATTGGAGAACATAGACATCGGAGGACCAAGCATGCTCCGCTCTGCTGCCAAAAATTATCCGGATGTTGCAGTGGTAACTGACCCTGAAGATTATCAGCCAATCCTGAAAGAGATAAAGCATAATGGTGAAATCTCTATGGAGAAAAGAAGTGCTCTTGCCCTCAAGGTGTTTTTGAGGACCGCCCAATACGATGCGGCAATTAGCAATTACCTGAAGTCAACCTTCAACTCTCAACCCTCAACCCTTAATCCTTTCCCCGAGAGCCTAACCCTTGCTTTTCAAAAAATTCAGAGCTTGAGGTATGGCGAAAATCCTCATCAACGTGCTGTTTTTTACAGAGAAAGTGATGCTGGCAGAGAAACTCTTGCCGGAGCAGAAAAGTTACACGGAAAAGAACTTTCCTTTAATAATATTCTTGATTTAGACGCTGCCTTGAGGACAGTTAGAGATTTTAAAGACATCTGCGTCGTAATTATTAAACACAATAATCCATGCGGTGTTGCCTGTGGAAGGACGCTTCTTGAGGCATACAGTAGAGCAAGGGAGTGCGACCCGGTATCTGCTTTTGGAGGCATAGTGGGGATAAACAGGAAAGTTGACCGAGATGTCGCTCACGAGATAAGTAAAACTTTCATTGAGGCACTCATCGCTCCCGGCTTTGATGATGAGGCTCTGGAAATACTGATGAGGAAAGAAGCCATCAGGCTGTTGGCTGTTGGTTTAGTAATGCGCAATCACCGACCATTACTGACTGAGTTTGATTTTAAGAAAGTAAGCGGAGGACTTCTCCTTCAGGATGCTGACCAGGACACCGACGCTCTGGAAATGAGTACAGTAACAGAGAGAAAACCCACTAAGAAGGAACTTAAAGCGCTTCTTTTTGCCTGGCGGGTGGTTAAGCACATTAAATCTAATGCCATCGTGTTTACTACGGATGAAGCTACAGTAGGTATTGGGGCAGGGCAGATGAGTCGTGTTGATTCCTGCAGGATTGCGGTAATGAAGGCAAGAGTGCCGCTTAAGGGAACGGTAGTAGCGTCTGATGCTTTTTTCCCATATCGTGATGGAATTGATGAGATTGCCCGCGCTGGCGCAACGGCAATTATTCAGCCTGGTGGCTCCCAAAAGGATAATGAAATAATTACTGCCTGCAATGAACATGGAATAGCAATGGTCTTTACTGGAAGAAGACACTTTAGACACTAGAGTTATAAAGGGCAAAGGACAGAGGGTAGAGAGTAGAGGGTAGAGAGTAGAGGACACTTATTAACTTGTTAACTTGGTGATTGGTGATTGGTAACTGGTGATTGGTGATTGGTGATTTTCCTTTCCTAAACAATTTGCAATTTTCAATTTGCAATTTACAATTTGCTGGACTTGTCAACTGGTGCCTGGTGCTCTGGTGCCCTTTTTGAGGATGATATGCGAGTATTGATAGTTGGTGGTGGAGGGCGGGAGCATGCTCTTGCCTGGAAGATAGCCTCCAGTCCGAGAGTAAATAAAATTTATTCTGCTCCGGGGAATGCAGGAATATCTTCAATTGCCGAATGTGTGAATATTGCGGTAACTGACATTTCATCACTGATTAATCTTGTAATTAAAAAAA
>CAZVBB010000246.1:0-2053 GCA_964625285.1 uncultured bacterium
TATGAAACACCTTTTGATAAGCTCCAAAAGGTTACCGAATTATTGAGCTAGTACACCAGGCACATTTTTATAGAAAAACTGGAATCTCCTCCATAAGATAACGCTTAAAAAGAAGAGAGCGGGACACAGAAGAAAGAAATAGGCGTCCCCCGATTTTTAGGATAGGAGATAGAGATTAGCGGATGAGCAGTTTGATTAATTCAGGTGTAGTAAGAACTTGTACGGAGGACATCTCTTTTAATGCGGAATCATTTGACCAGAGAGGGATTTTGAGGGCTAAAGATAAAGCAATATATGGAGCATCATCAAGGGGCGCTTCCTGCTCGGCCTTTTCTAAAAATGGAGAGTATTCTTCTTTAGGTATAATAGTAATATGGCCGAAAAGAAAAGTGAGAAGCTCTTCTATTTCTAGCTGATTTAGTTTTACGCGTTTTTCAAATGACTGGTTTTTAAGTATTCGTTCAATTTCCCACTGGAAATACTCAGGAGCGAATAATTTAAGATTCTCATCTGTAAGCAATTCCCTTGTTGCAGCATGCTTAAGAAACGCAGATACTAAAATGTTAGCATCTATAACAAGTTGCATTTATTTATTCGCCTTGTGTTTTTTCCAGATTGCTTTATTGACCCTACGCCCGTAATTGATCGCATCTTTTTCTGTCAGAGTACTTTTAGAGAGCAGTCTATCCATTTTTTCCAGCATCTGTATTTTGTCTGCGATAGCCACTCTTGCAACGGCAGACCAATTGACATATTTGAACTTCGACATTTTATTTTTTATATCCGATGGTATAGATAAAGTTAAAGAACTCATAAAATCACCTCCTGTTTATCCCGTTAAGTATTTATTATCTAATCGGGGTTTATTATGTGCGTTACGTGTAATTAATATGTTAGCATACTGGTTATAAAGTGTCAAATCCACGAATTGCCTCATCAAAAATCTATATGAAATTATCATTGCCTCACATAAAAATCTATACAAAAATTAGGTTATCTAAAATGATACCAGAGCACCAGTCCACCGTTCTGGGTTCTGGGTTCACCGTTCTGGGTTTTTCCTAACCTCTGAACTTTTGAACTTTTGAACCTTTGAACTCTTTTTCATTTTACCCTATGCCCTCTGCCCTATGCCCTCTGCCCTCTGCTCCTTGAATCCTTGGCCCCTTTTAAGGGCGGCACTTTTGTGACGCCCTATTAAAAATTTGACACGAGAGGAATAATATAATACTAATGATATGGTATGTTATAGGAAAGTAAAAGTGAAAAGAGGATTCAAGGATTAAAGATTCAGGGTTCAGGGGTTGAGAACCCAGAACGGTGAACTTATTAACTTGTCAACTTGTTAACTTGTAAACTGGTGCTTTGGTGGACTGGTGACCCCTTTAAGATTTTTTGCATTTTACCAGGAGGGTAATATCTTGAAGCCTTGTTGTGCTTGCACAGGTGTTGGCAGTTTCCCCCATCTTGAGGCGCACTCCCCTACCCGACTTATTTTAGAGGATTGTCCGGAAATACCATTCTGGCCGCAGCTTCCGCAAATTTCATATCTGGAAGATATGCTCGTGCAATATACTGAAAATATGCCCGGGGTAAGAATAAATGAAGAAAAAAAAGAAGCCTACTTTTTACTACCTGAAGAGGTAGCGGAGGAGATAGAAAGCTTCTATTTGAATTTTTCAGATGGCAATCTTGACTGGTTTAAATTGAGCGAAAAAAGAGCATCTGCTTTTAATATTTTTCTGCAAGGGGTAAACCCCGTTAGAAATAAGTCATCAAAGGCAACTGCCAATGCGCAAGCGCATCGGATTTCTAACGGGGTAAAGAAAATAAAAAAACCAATCTTGCTAAAGGGGCAGGTATGCGGACCAATTACTCTCGGCGGAAGCTTAAAAACAGAAGACAACGTGCCTGCGATTTATGACGAGAATTACAGGGATATAATAATAAAATATCTGGGAATGAATGCAAAATGGCAGGAAGAAAAATTTAAGGAAATTCTTCCCGACGTCCCGACTTTGATTTTTCTTGATGAACCACTCCTTTCAACTTA
>CAZVBB010000247.1:0-2040 GCA_964625285.1 uncultured bacterium
GATTTTCCTGCAGGAAAAAAATTCAAAGACATTCGCTTTCGCCTTTATACAATAGAAAAAGAGATTACAGAGAAATTAAACTTGAGCGTCAGGCGTCGCCTTGTCAGAAACTGGAAACTTTATCTTATTCTCGATAAAGAGCTGATTGGGAACAAAAACCCCTTGAAAGTTGCTGCAGCGGCAGTAATGGGAGGCGTGAGTGCAGTTCAGTGGCGAGCGAAAGATATAACAGACAGAAACACTTTTTTATTAGTCTCTCGTCTCAGGCAATTTGCGCCATTACGAGAGGTCGCGGTTATAGTTAATGACCGGGTTGATGTTGCTGTGACGGCAGGAGCTGATGGCGTACATCTGGGACAGGATGACCTTCCATTAAACGAGGCAAGGAAACTATTGGGGGAAAAAAGAATAATTGGAATATCCACTCATAATCAAAAGGAGGCCATAGAGGCAGAGAAGGAAGGGGCGGATTATGTCTCGGTGTGCCCAATATTTTCTACTGGTACAAAGAAAGATGCCAGTACACCTCTCGGAGTGAATAAGATTGCGGAGTTGAAAAGAGAGCTAAGAGTTCCTATTATAGCTATTGGTGGAATAAATGAAACAAATATTAAAGAAGTAGTTAACGCAGGAGCAGACGTTGTGGCTGTCTCCGCTGCCATTATTAAGGCAAAGGACATTACTAAAGCTACTAAAAATTTGATTTCAAGGGTAGGCTTTCCTGATGACACAAAAAACTGAAGCAAAAAAAGGCAATATTACCAGAGAAATGCATGAGGTCGCTCGCAATGAGAGAGTGAGCGCAGAATTCGTAAGAGATGGCGTTGCCGCAGGCAGCATTGTTATCCTAATGAATAACAAGGGAAGGAAAGTAAAGGTCTGCGGAGTTGGCAGCGGCTTACGCACAAAAGTCAATGCTAATATCGGCACTTCTGAGGACAGGTCAACGCTAAAAGAAGAACTAAAAAAGGCTATGGTTGCAGAGAAGAGCGGGGCGGATACACTTATGGATTTGAGCCTCGGCGGAGCTCTTCCTGAAATTCGTAAGGCTATTCTTGACAAGAGTCGCTTGCCTCTGGGAACGGTTCCTATCTATGAAGTGGCGGTAACCGCGGCAAAAAAGAAGCAGGGAATTGTCAATATGAGCTCCGACGACATGCTTAATGCAATTGAAGAACACGCCCGGGATGGCATTGATTTCGTAACTATTCATGCTGGTATAACACTGGAAACATTAAAGCGGCTCAAAAATGAAAATAGAGTCGTCGGGGTTGTCAGCCGTGGAGGGGCGTTTTTAGTTACCTGGATGCTCCATAACAATCGCGAGAACCCTTTTTATGCTCATTACGACCGTGTTTTGGAAATAGCAGAAAGGTATGATATTACCCTGAGCCTGGGCGATGGGATGCGACCGGGGGCAATAGCCGATGCAACTGACAGAACCCAAATTCAGGAACTTCTTATTTTAGGAGAGCTGGCTGAGAAAGCACAAGAAAAGGGGGTTCAGGTAATGATTGAGGGACCCGGGCATGTGCCGCTTAACCAAATAGAAGCCAATGTCATTTTAGAGAAACGGGCTTGTAAAAATGCTCCGTTTTATGTGCTTGGTCCGCTTGTTACGGATGTTGCTCCAGGCTATGATCATATTGTGGCTGCCATCGGCGGGGCAGTTGCCGGGGCTGCCGGGGCTGACTTTCTTTGCTATGTCACTGCAAGCGAGCACCTGGGACTTCCTACTGCTGCTCAAGTAAAAGAAGGAGTAGTCGTTGCCCGGATTGCCGCTCATGTTGCTGATATTGCCAAAGGAATAAAGGGGGCTGATGACTGGGATACGCAAATTTCGAAGTCGCGCCGAAGGAGAGAATGGGAAAAACACATCAATTTGTCAATTGACCCTGAAATGGCGAGAAGATGCTGGGAGAAAAGCGGAGGTAAACCCGACCGCAATGTCTGCACAATGTGTGGAGAGTACTGCTCCCTTAAAATGTTAGACCAATTAGTAAATCCTCAGTGAAGTACAATGGATAAATTACAAACTCC
>CAZVBB010000248.1:0-2039 GCA_964625285.1 uncultured bacterium
GCCATTGAAGCCTGGGGTGGGGCGACCTTTGATGTGCCAATGCGCTATTTAAATGAAGACCCCTGGATGAGAATTCGCACTCTGAAGGAACACATGCCCAATACCCCTTTGCAAATGCTTCTGCGGGGACAAAATCTTGTTGGTTATCACCACTACGCTGATGATGTAGTTAAAAAATTTGTGGAACTGGCAGCAAAGAATGGAGTGGACATCTTTCGCATCTTTGATGCCTTAAATGACATCCGAAATATGGAAGTTTCTATTAGAGCAGTCAAAGAAGCAGGAGCTCATGCACAGGGGACAATCTGTTATACTATTAGTCCAGTGCATACAATTGATAAATTTGTAGAGATGGCTAAAGAGCTGGAAAAGTTGGGTTGCGATTCTGTCTGCATCAAGGATATGGCAGGTATTATCTCTCCTCAGGTAACCTATGATTTAGTAAGTGCCCTAAAACGAGAGATAAAAGTTCCTGTAAATCTCCACACTCACTGTACCAGCGGTATGGGCCCCATGAGTTGTCTGGCTGCCTGCCAGGCAGGAGTAGATATATTCGATACTGCTTTTTCACCTTTCAGCTGGGGGACTTCTCATTCACCCACAGAGACGATGGTTGCCTCTTTGCAGGGAACTCCTTATGATACAGGTCTGGACCTAAAGTTGTTAGTAGAGATTGGATACTACTTTCTTCAGTTGAGAGAGAAATACAAAGGACTGATAAGTACTGTTGCAGAAAGACCCGATGTAAGTGTTTTTGTTCACCAGGTGCCAGGAGGGATGATTTCTAATCTCCGCTCCCAGCTCAGGGAGCAGAATGCGATGGATAGATACGGAGAAGTTCTTGAAGAGACTTCACGCGTGCGTCGCGACATGGGATATCCTCCACTGGTTACACCTACCAGTCAGATTATTGGTATTCAAGCCACTCTCAATGTATTATCTGGAGAAAGATATAAACAAATATCTCAGGAAACAAAAGACTATTGTCGCCAACTTTATGGAAAGCCACCAGCATCAATTGACCCTGAGATTAGAAAAAAAATCATTGGGGATGAAGAACCCATCACCTGTAGACCTGCCGACCTCATTGAACCACAATTAGAAATATTGAAGGAAAAAGCAGAAGCATTAGGAATCCTGAAGACAGAGGAAGATCTGCTTACTTATGCTCTTTATCCTGCCATCGCCCCCCAATTTTTGCGCAATGAGATGAAAGAAGAGCCACTTCCAAAGGAGGAGTCCTTGCATCCTCGTCCGGCAGGTGCGTCCACAGAATTTGAAGTTGAGGTAGACGGAGAGACTTTCTTGGTAAAAATAAAGTCCTCAGAGGAGAAGGCTAAAGGGCCGAGGACCGAAACAAAAGAGTCAAGAGAGAAAACCAGCCCCACAACTCAACTTCCCACGGGCACCATTCTTTCTCCAATGAGTGGAATGGTTCTTGCTCTTAAGGTAAAAAAAGGAGACAAGGTAGAGAAGGGAGATGTGGTAATCATTCTGGAGGCAATGAAGATGCAGACTCCTATTCATTCTGACTATGCAGGGACAGTTAAAGAGATATTTACTTTTGAAAGTGAGATTGTCAATATCGGAGACCCATTATTAGTGGTCAATTAGATGCATAGAAATTTTCCAAAATGCACCAGAGGTGCTTCTGCCTAGGTGAACAAGCGATGAACACCTCTGGTGTATTTTGGATCATCGTTCTAATCTTATTCCTTTTGCATCATCGTTCTAATCTTATTCCTTTTGCATCATTGCTATAATCTCTCTAACCTTATGTATCATTGTGATGATCTCTTTAACCTTATGATCATTGTTATGATTTCCTTAACCTTATGATCAAGCAATGAGAGCTTTAGCTCAACAAGCAATGAGCTCGTAGAGCAACAAGTCCGCCTAGACGGAAGTGCCTTTGGCACAATTTTCAAGTTTCCATCACTTCCGATTTTTTATTATCTCTTCAGCAATCTGAACGGTGTTTAGAGCTGCTCCTTTTCGGATGTTGTCTCCTACAATCCAGAGGTTAAGGGAATTAGGAG
>CAZVBB010000249.1:0-2037 GCA_964625285.1 uncultured bacterium
CGAAGATTTCTTTACATCCTCTCTCTTCCAGCTTTTTGACCACATATCTCCCAAGAAAGCCTGCCCCACCGGTTACAAGAAGTCTTTTCGCCGCAAGCCAGCTCATCTCTCCATTCCTCCTGTTGGATTGATTAAGGCCCTGTCAACCATATTCAGCCTGTGCCTTGTAAGAGCAGCCTTCCCCTCCCCCGGAGGCTCCAACCCAAGAGCCTGCATATCGGCATCTACCATTATTCTTATCAACTCCTTGAATGTAACTTTTGGCTCCCATCCAAGCCTCCTTCTTGCTTTCGAGGCGTCTGCTATTAGCAGTTCTGTCTCTGTCGGTCTGAAATAACGACGGTCTATCCTGACATACTTCTCCCAATCAAGTCCCACATAAGCAAAAGATTCCTCAACAAATTCCCTTACTGAGTGAGCCTCCCCAGTTCCCAGGACATAATCGTCTGGCTCCTCTTGCTGCAAAATCAGCCACATTGCCTCAACATACTCAGGAGCATAACCCCAATCCCTTTTTGCCTCCAAATTACCAAGGTAAAGGTATTTTTGCTTCCCGGCAAGAATGTGAGCAATGGCACGAGTTACCTTTCGGGTGACAAAGGTTTCTCCTCGGCGAGGAGACTCATGATTAAACAGAATGCCGTTACAGGCAAAGAGATTATAACCGTCTCTATAATTCACCGTCATCCAATAGGCATAGACTTTGGCTGCGGCGTAAGGACTTCTCGGACGGAAAGGCGTATCCTCATTCTGAGGCGGCGGCGCATTGCCAAACATCTCACTGCTGGATGCCTGGTAAAATTTGCACTTGATTCCACTTTTTCTTATAGCTTCCAGAAGTCTAGTAGTGCCAAGAGCAGTAATATTTCCGGTGTATTCTGGCGTATCAAAGCTAACCCGCACATGGCTTTGGGCTCCTAGATGATAGACCTCATCTGGGTGGATGTTATAGATGATATTGCTCAGTTGAGTCCCATCCGACAAATCTCCATGATAAAGAAAAAACCTTGCCCCCGGCTCATGAGGGTCAACAAAAAGATGGTCTATTCTGGAGGTATTAAAGGTGCTTGCTCTTCGGATAAGCCCATGCACCTCATATCCCTTTGAGAGCAAAAATTCTGTTAGATATGAGCCGTCCTGCCCCGTGATACCGGTAATTAAAGCAATTTTACTCATTATTCAACCTCCGATATTTTTTTATAAATGCACCTATTGCCTGAGATAAAAAAAGGCTTTTGCTAAATAATTCTGAGATAGGATATTGAAGATATTTATATTTCTAATTTTCACTGGTTAAATCATCCCTAATTTCATTGGTTAAAGTATCGGCAAAACACTCCGCACTGAACGGATAAATCTTATCGCTTTTGATAAAATTCTTTATAGCATCCAGATACTCCATATATTCCTTATCACTCATATCCTTAAGATAACTATAAAGTTCATCATAGCTTTTAAAGTTTCTTCTATCTATAAATGTATCTGCGGGAATGTGCTCGGGTACATTCGGTGCCCCCCAGTAAATAGGCACACAACCGGCAAAGAAGCAATCAAAAATCTTTTCGGTAATATAACCGGGAATATCCCTGGCATTTTCATAACAAATGGCAAATTTGTATTTCTGTAGTACTTCTCTTTTTGACTTAACTGCTCCCTTATACGAAGGATATTTTGGTTTTAAAAGCTTTGTCAAAACTTCAAATCTATTTAATATTAATAAAGCACCTTTAAAATAATACTTATCCCAGCCCATGCCATATAAATCAAAATCTTCGGGATGATTCTGCTCAAACCAGCGAATTGCCTTTATCCTTTCTGTGTATAATTCTAAGGGATGGGATTTGAATTTATGTGCTACTATCATTGTGCAAAGTTTGGTCTTTTTATTTAAATTAAAGTCTAAATCGGCAGGTATTTTGCTGGATAAGTTTATCCTGAGATATTTTTTATTGTCTACAAATTCATCATTCCAGGTAAAAATCTTCTTAAAATATTTGTGATTTTTCACATTCCAATTATCTGGTCTTATAACTTCAG
>CAZVBB010000250.1:0-2033 GCA_964625285.1 uncultured bacterium
ACGTCGTTGCGAGACTTGTCCCGAGCGACAGCGAGGGAACTTGACGAAGCAATCTCATTGAGATTCCTCGCTTCGCTCGGAATGACCCTTCGGGTCAGATTACACAGATTGCTGAATGAAATGATGGATAGTTTGTAAACCCCGTTAGATGTTTACTATCTAACGGGGTAAAGGTTAAACTATGATTCTTATAATTGATAATTACGATTCTTTTACTTATAACTTAGTGCAGGCATTTGGAGCCTTAGGCGAGGAGATGGAAATCTATCGCAACGATCGGATTAAAGTGGCAAAGATGAAGTCTCTTAAGCCTTCCCATCTTGTCATTTCTCCGGGACCTGGCACGCCAGAAAATGCAGGCATCTCTATTGAGGCTATCCGCTTCTTTACAGGGAAAATACCCATCCTTGGAGTTTGCCTTGGGCATCAGGCTATTTACTCTGCCTTTGGCGGCGAAATTGTATCCGCAGATAGACTTATGCATGGAAAAACCTCTCTTATACATCATGATGGGAAAAAAATTTATCAGGGACTCACTAATCCTTTTGAAGCCACCCGCTACCATTCCCTCATTGCAAAAGAGACTACACTGCCGGATTGTCTTAGTATAACAGCCCGTTCTGAGAAGGGAGAGATTATGGGTATCAGGCATCGGAAGTTCCAGATAGAAGGTGTTCAGTTTCATCCTGAATCCATTCTGACCACTGAAGGGATTAAGCTACTTAAGAATTTTATGGAGTATCACGAGTAGAGAATGTCTAGTGAACAAATACTACCGTTATGTCATCGGCGTAGCAGGCTTTATTGTCACACTAACTGGTGGTACCCTTTATGCCTGGGGTGTTTTTGTTCCGACTTTGCAGGAATTTTTCAAAGCTACCAGGGCAGAAATAATGGTTCCTTTTTCTGTTACCTCTATAGTTTTTGCTCTTAGTATGGTACCCGCCGGTAAAATTCAGGATAAAAAAGGTCCTAAATTTGCTACAATCATAGGTGGCATATTAGCCGGGATTGGTTATATTTTAAGTTCTACTGCTGTTCATCTCTGGCAACTAACTCTATACTTTGGGATAATTGGTGGTATCGGAGCAGCCCTTGCTTATAGCGGAGCAGTGGCAGGCGGTGTGAAGTGGTTCCCTGATTTAAAGGGAACAGCTACGGGCATACTTGTTGGCGGTTCCGGCCTTGGGGCGTTAGTGTTTGGTCCGGTTGCTCATTCATTAATTGGGCATATAGGTTGGCAAAGTACTTTCTTAATTTTAGGTTCTGCCTTTGGTGTAATAATTGTTACAATCGCTTTATTAGTGATTAAAAATCCTCCCCCGGGCTGGAATCCTCCAGGTTGGGATCCTGTCAAGTTAAAAAAGGCGAGAACTGCGGAATACACCGGTATAGATTTTACTGTCGGTAATGCTGCTAAGAGTCCTGAGTTTATCGGAATGTGGTTATATTTCTTTTTAGTTATTTCCGGCGGTCTTGCAATCATAACGCATATAAAACCATTTTCAATAGATTTTCTGCAATTTACACCGGTAGCTGCTACAGGTCTTGTAATAATTTTCTCTCTTTTGAATTTCTCAGGAAGATTGATACTTGGACCTCTTTCTGATAAAATTGGCAGAATTAATACCTTTTCAATTATTGGTACCCTAATGGCAATTGCAGTTTTTGTTTTTGTTGGTTTACATTATGTTGAGATCGCTTTTCTTCCGTACATAGTCGTTGTTATAGGAGGAATGGCGTTTGGTGGTTGTCTTGCATTATCGCCTGCTCTTGTTGCTGATGTATGGGGATTAAAAAACATTGGAATAAATTATGGGGCAATGTTTACAGCATGGGGTATCGCAGGTATATATGGTCCTTATTTTGCTGGTAGAATTTACGATAGTTTTGGTTCGTATGAGATCGCGTTTATAGTCTTTACAATCCAAAGTGTTGTTGGTGTATTGATCGCCAGAAATTATGTAAAACCGAGACTAAAAGTAAGGATCCAGCAATTACACAGAAATTAGAATTAAGAATTAAGAATTAAG
>CAZVBB010000251.1:0-2033 GCA_964625285.1 uncultured bacterium
TCTTCAGAATGCCATCCAGGTCCAGGCTGTAGGTGAGCAGAATACCCTGATCCCTCGCCCCGGCTTTCTGATTCAGCCCCCGGAATGAGAAGCTGCCGACCTTCACGTTCTTCAGGGCATTCCTGGTCTTCTCCCTGATAGACGTTCACCGCCACCCTTTCCTGGCAACGTGTGCAGGCAATACAGGATATACGACGTAATGAATAAAGTAAATCCCAGGTTAGTAGCCTAGACGGCGATATCTACCAAGAAGAGACTGGCCCTGACTTGTCACGGTGTCCATGGCTTATTGTCCTTGTAAAGCCTGGTATAACTGAATCGCTGCCGAACAATAGCCCAATTATCACGAAGTGTATCTCTAGCCCATTTGCTACTTCCCGCTGTGGAACCACCCCAGAATTCCAAAGGGGGGAGGACAATGTAACCCAGTCTTTGGTCTCCCGCAGCAACGCACTTTCCAGCTACTACATAAAGTGCGGTGAGGGCACATAGGAAAGAAGCAATCTCTTCGTGCCCTTGTATATGGTTGAGGTTAAAATTATGTTGCGGTAGTAAAGTCCCTAGCAGCTGCACTATCTCGCCCTTCACGCACGGGAACAATACATCGTCATATCGATAAGTTTGAGTTGTGGGCGAAGCCCACTTTGGTTTAGTGCGCCCTTTTTTACGTCTTTCCAAGTCATTTTTAGCTTGTTTTATCGTATGTATCTTCATATTTTTGGATATTATTGAATGTTATTCCTTGATTTTGCCGTTTTATTGACTTATAATGGAGATGTCACTAAAGGCAATACCCTATCAAAATGATTCAGAGTTAAGGATTTAGAATAAAATGGTGATCTGGCTGATAAACAGGATGAGAGCTTTAAGGGGACTCGCGGCTAGATTTAGGATTTTGGCCATACTCCTTTTGGTACTTATATTTGGCTCCATAGCATTTTACTATTTTGAAAACGGTGAAAAACCAGTAGAAGATATATGGGACGCTGTTTACTGGGTAATGGTGACGATTACAACAGTGGGCTATGGTGATATCACACCAAAAACAACGGGTGGACGGATTACATTTGCGCTGGTTGCATTGGGTGGAATAGGAACGATTGCATATATGATTGAACAACTTGTATCCTTTTCTACTAAAGGTCAATTAAGAAAATTATTTGGGTCGGGAGTAATGAAGATGAAGAAGCATACCGTTATTGTAGGTTGGAATGCCAGAGCAGAAGAAGCTATAAAAGAGTTGAAGACAGAAAATAATGACTTTTTGGTGGTTGGAAGCCAATTGAATCAGGTAGAACTGGATACGCTTAATATACCACATATTAGCGGGGATGCAACAAAGAACGAGACACTAAATAGATGCAACATCAAAGATGCAAAGACGATAATGATACCACTGGAAAACGATTCTGAAACTGTAATGATCGCTCTTGCAGCCCGAAGGCTAAATCCTGGTATAAAAATCGTTGCGACATGCGAAACTCGAGAACATGTGGAAATGATGCGTGGAGCTGGAATTGAGCATATAATATCTCATGCTGAAATAGGCGGAAGATTACTTGCTCATGCAGTTACAGAGCCGGTAGTCATGAAATTTATTATAAATGCTATGACATCGGCTGGAGGATTTAACCTGGAACAAATAAAAGTGAACAAAAAAGCGAAGTTGTCAGATATATCCCTAAAGGAGAATAGAAAGGTGTTAGCATTGTACAAGGATGATCGGTTTGTCTTCGACTTTACAGTTGATGTAATACTGGAGAAGGAGGATTATTTGGTGGTAATATCATCTTCATGCTAAATCAAACAACCTTCAAAATATTAAAATAAAAATATAAAATATAGGGACGCTTCCCATATTTATTGACACAAAGAAGAAGAGGAAAAATAATGTGGGAAGTGTCCCTATGTTTTATGTTTTCCTATGTTTTCCTTTCTGGACTTGTTTCTTGATAACCCGGTAATTCCAGTGGGACATGGTTTTCCCCAAACAGATAACAACCAAGCTCAGCCGCCGCGATAGCGGTCGGCTG
>CAZVBB010000252.1:0-2013 GCA_964625285.1 uncultured bacterium
GTGCCTTAGTGCCTATGTGCCTAAAATTGGACGGCTTTCACTGAATATTTACAAGATGAGATTGTCACGGGCTCTGCCCTCGCAACTTTCAGGATTGCTTCGCTGCCACTCGCAATGACAGGAATGTAAAAAGGGGTCAAATCCCCCTTCATCCCCCTTTATTAAAGGGGGACAAGAGGGGGATTATTTAACTAATCCTACCAAATTTACCCCGTTAGATATGAAACTATCTAATGGGGTTGACCAGATGGTTTACAGACTATACGGTTTAGCTGACGAAGAGATTGCCATTGTGATGAAGAGTGTTAAAAGAGCAAAATAATGGAAAATAAAAAAGAAACGATAGTAAAATCTGATTATCTTAAATTCTTAAAAGAGATAAAAGAAAAGATTATCTCTGCCCGCATTACTGCTTATCATAAATTAAATAGTGAACTGATAAAATTGTATTGGGAAATTGGGAAGAAAATTGTAGAAAGGCAAAAAAGATTCGGTTGGGGTAAAAGTGTGGTTGAGAAATTTTCTAATGATTTACGACATGAATTTTCTGCCACGAAGGGATATTCTGCCCAAAATTTATGGTATATGCGCCAGTTTTATTTGGAATACAAGGATTTTCCAAATCTCCAACAGCTTGTTGGAGAAATCCCATGGGGGCAAAATTTAGTGATATTATCACGGGTAAAGGATATGAAAGAAAGAGAATTTTATATCCGTAGAACCATAGAATTTGGCTGGAGCAGAGATGTCCTTGTTCATCAGATTGAGTCTGAGGCGCATAAACAGACAAAGGTTGATAAAATGCATAAGCAAAATCAGGGGACATAATACCTATTTCTTTTTCTTCGTAGGGACACCATATTCAATTATTGATATCCTTTAAGGCATCGAATGTAGTATCTAAATATAGTGAGAATTACATGTGTAGCCCCTCTTTGGTTTTCTTACCACATAACTCAAAGAGAAAATCGCAGGCAAAGATTTTAGATAGGTTTCTTAAAAAGTAAAAGTTAGAGCCAAAACCGAAGAAAAGAGGTAATTAAGTATGTGCCTCCAAAACGTTTTGTGAAAAAATATGATTAAATAAAGTCAGGAGGTGAAGTAAAGATGGGACTTGTAAATGCAAAAATAACACTAAGAAATCCAAGGCTGAAAAAACTAAAACCATTAGAAGTTAATACTTTGGTAGATTCCGGGGCTGTTCATCTTTGTATCCCTGAGCATGTACGAATACAATTAAAACTAGAAGAAATAGATAAAAAGGAGGTAATATTAGCGGATGGCGAGAGAAAACTTGTTCCTTATGTAGGTACTATAGAAATTAAATTTAAAAATCGAGTTGGTTTTGCTGGAGCGTTGGTTATGGGTGACCAGATACTTTTAGGTGCTATCCCCATGGAAGATATGGATTTGGTAATAATACCTAAGAAAAGGATTTTAGATGTAAATCCTGATAGTCCAAATGTTGCAATTTCTATCGCAAAATAAAAACTGTCAAATCAAATCGGGGAGCACAATAATAACTTTTCCACAAACCAATTAAGAGTCTTCTTTAATCCCTTAAAAGAGAAGCCTATTTCAGGCGAAGCTCTTGCAAAAGTATAAGAATTCCCCCTTTTGTCATTCCGAACGAAGTGAGGAATCTTTTACTCTCAATGAGTTCTACAGGACCAGGATGAGTTATCCTTTATCTTAACCTCCCATTCAGGGCTATGGCTGGCTAAATATTTCTGGCAGTCAGTCACTTTTATGCCCATGGAAGGCAGTTCATTTTTTATCAGACGGGCAAGCCCTTTTTCCGCTCCATGATGGTGGTGGCCAAAAGTCTCTCCATCAGTGGTTATTGTAAG
The DNA here is from genome assembly GCA_964625285.1 of uncultured bacterium. GTDB lineage: Bacteria > NPL-UPA2 > NPL-UPA2 > NPL-UPA2 > NPL-UPA2 > NPL-UPA2. Next base: position 1,851 of record CAZVBB010000252.1, read on the forward strand.
AACAGGGTCATCAGTACGTTTATGCCCGAACGCTTTCTCTATGTGGTTAGCCATCTCGTGAGGATTATCCAGCATTCTCCTAAAGGAAATATCCGCAGAAAACTCCGGGTGGGAAAAGAAGATATCTATATATCCGGAGCTTGTAAGCAGACGATAAGGTATT
>CAZVBB010000253.1:0-2013 GCA_964625285.1 uncultured bacterium
GTTTATTTTGGCGCTTTTATTATTGTCAGTTACAGTGTTCGTAGAAAAGTGAATGGAAGTAGAACATAATTTGACAAATATAAAGATATGATGTATAGTCATTTCTGTAAGTAATCAATAATGATTATTTGAGGAAACAGAAATGGAATATGCTAAATTTAAAAATGCAGTTTTGGAATGGCCGATTATTCTGACTAAAGATTTGCTTCGTTTCAAGTCGGACAAGCAAAACATCCGCAATCAAATCAGGCGCTGGCAGGAAAAATCTTTAATTGTTAAACTTAAGCGGGGGATTTACCTTTTAAATAAAAACGACAGAAAAATAAATCCTTCCTTAAAATTTCTGGCGAATCAATTTTATTTTCCGTCTTATGTAAGTATGGAATATGCGCTTAATTTTTACGGACTTATTCCTGAGAGGGTATATCAGATAACTTCAGTGTCAACAAGAAAAACGGCACTGTTTAAGAATGATTTGGGCGAGTTTGTTTACCAGCATATTCAACCTTCTGCCTACAGGGGATATAAATCGGTTAAAGATGCGAATGATCTTGTTTTTTTTATTGCTGAGCCGGAAAAAGCGGTAGTTGATTTTTTCTATTTGAATAAAAGTAAAATTAAAGCAGATAATGTGAGTATCTTTCGCGATTCATTCCGCTTTCAAAATACGGAGATTTTGCGGAAGAAGAGGATTATGGAATTAGCGGATTTGTTCGGGAATAAGGCTTTAACCGGAATTTGCCGCAGGTTTTGTGATTTTATCAAGGAAGAGGATTTGGGATGATTGAGGTGTTAAGGCAGCAATTTAACAGGGATATGGATAGCGAAGAAAAGATTAACCGCGTGCGCGAGGCTTTGCAGATTAGCATACTGAAAATTATGTACAATAAGGGATATTTTGATAGGATCGCTTTTGTGGGAGGCACGGCGCTGCGTTTTCTGCACGGGCTCAAGAGGTTTTCTGAAGATTTGGATTTTTCGCTTATCGACAAAAAAAAGTATAATTTTTCTGAAGTTATTGCTCAGATAGAAAAGGAATTTAAACTTCAGGGCCTGGGAAGTAAGGCAAGAGTAAAACGGGAAAAATGCGTTAACAGTATTTTTCTTAAATTCAGCGGGCTACTGAAAACCTTGGGACTGTCTTCTATGGAGAGCCGGAACTTGTCAATTAAGATCGAGATTGATACAAATCCGCCGCCAGGGTGGAATATAGAAAACACACTCATTAACAAAATTTATCTTATTAATTTGACTCACTACGATTTATCTTCTTTGTATGCGGGGAAACTTCATGCCTGTCTTTTCAGAAAATTCAGTAAAGGAAGAGATTTTTATGATTTAATCTGGTATTTAAGCAAAGCAATTAATCCGAATTATAAAATGCTAAATAATGCGATAGAACGGACACAAGGGCGGAAAAGTAATATCAATGAGAGTAATTTTTGCGGGTTTCTTATGGAGCAAATAGAAAATACGGATTTTGACGCGATGGGCAGGGATGTGGAGCGGTTTCTTGAAGATAAGGATGAGGCGAAACTCATTAACTTTCAGGTGATTAAAAATCTCCTTTTATCCGAAAGAAGGTAAGCCTAATCTTCTCTCAAATTTCAAATGAACTTGGTAGTTTTTCTTATCTTTATTCCCTATTCTGAGCGTTCTGGTGCAAAGTTTCTTCTATGCTAATCTTTATGCTTTACCATTGGCGGTTCTTTTATGGAATTAGTAATTCCTAAATGAGATGAAAAATGGAATTTATAAGTAGGTTTTAAAAAAAGACGGGGGAAAGTTTTTTTGTTTGGCCCACGGGGGACGGGCAAGTCATTATGGACGCAGCATTGTCTTAAAGATGCTGAATATTTAACTTGATATATTAAATATTAAGGGTTAAGGTAAAGGTATGATGCCTTGTTGGCAAAATAGATGAAGGATATCAAGGGTATCGGGGAGATCGAGTCTATGGGGGAGATCGAGGGGATCGAGGGTATCAAGTCTATGGGGGGTATCGAGGGTATC
>CAZVBB010000254.1:0-2012 GCA_964625285.1 uncultured bacterium
CCAAGGATTTGCAGGTCTATCCCCCCGGCTTCTTCAATTTTCTTTTCATATTCGATACACGCAAGCTCAATATTCTCTGCCATCCCATTTGGCAGGTATGTATTTTCTTTTCTGATGTCAATATGGTCAAGCAGATTTTGACTTATAAAATTGCGATAACTTTGAGGATGCTCCGGCGACAACCCAATATACTCGTCTAAATTAAAGGTCACCACCTGAGAAAAGGATAATCCCTCATTTTTGTGCATGCGAATGAGTTCCTTATAAACGCCCAATGGGGTGCTTCCGGTAGCCAGACCGACTACAGCTCTCGGCTTATTTTTGATGACCCTGGCAACTATCTCCGCGCCCAGAGTACTCATCTGCTCATAACTTTCTTTGATAATAACTTCCAAGCTATCTCCTTCGGGGATACCTTCCCTAATCCGCCTCAGGCGGACTGTCACCCCATGATGGAAACCAGATTGTTTCCCTATAAACTTCCCCTAATCCGCAATAGGATCATCGTTCCAATTTCGTTCCTTTTGATCTTGTTATGATTTCTGTATTTCTTTAACCTTATGATCATTGTTATGATTTCCTTAACCTTATGATCAAGCAATGAGAGCTTTAGCTCAACAAGCAATGAGCTCGTAGAGCAACAAGTCCGCCTAGGCGGAAGTGCCTTTGGCACAATTTAGAAAATTCCTATGCTCCATCGCTTTCCTTTACCACGGATTTATCGATATTATCACAAATATTGCCAACAAGTAAAGTATAAAAATATAGAACACCAGAGCACAAGTCAACCGTTCAGGGTTCCGGGTTCACTGTTCTGGGTTCACCGTTCACTGTTTTGGGTTCCGAACCTTTGAACTCTGAACCTTTGACTTCTTGAACCATTTTTACTAAACTGGAGGAAGCTAAAACCGGGGCTACAGAGGTTTCTGAAAAAAGCCTTTAGAGCCCTTTGATTACACAGATAAAATATGGATTACACAGATTTTTATCGTTGAGACAATCGGTGTAATCTTCCTGTAATCGGTGTAATCAGAGATTTCTGGTTTTTTCAGAAATCTCTTACATTTTAATTGACAGATCAATGGGGAAGTGGTATTAAAAAGTAACAAGTTTACTATAAGAAAATAGCCAAGGGAAAATGTAAATTTTAGGAATATTAAAATTTTAATTATATTTTAAGGTTTTTGTTGTAAACTGTTTACTGTAAACTCCCGAGCGATAGTGGAGGATTTAACGATGATGATAAAGAGACTATTCTTGGCGTTAAATGTCTTTTTGGTTGCCATTTTTATACTTATTGGCCTAGGCACCATTCGTTCTCTCCGTAAGGTGGACACTGAGAGGCCTCCGGAAGCGATAGACGACCATGGATTATTAATTCCTGAACAGGTGGCGGAACCTCTAAGCCATTACCTTATTATTGGTCAGAGGAAACTGTTTGGTTCTCTTCCCTCCCCGGACCTTGAGGCTGACCCAACACTGTTAGAGCCCTTACCCCGAACCGAGCTCAGACTGAGGCTCAAGGGCACGATATCCGGTAGCCCTTCACTTTCTCGGGCTATAATTGAAGATTTGGGCACTAGAAAGGAAGCTCTTTATCGCCTGGGTGATATGGTAGCGGGAGCTAAAATAGTAAGTATTGAGAGAAGCCAGGTGGTAATTGAGCGAGAAGGCAGACGAGAGGTTCTCATGATAGCTCATGAGGAAGGCATGCTGGCACGAAGGGAACTAGAAGAAGCACCTTTGCACGTCCATCTCCCGCCGGTTGAACCTATGGTCGTTTATGAAGAAGCACCTTTGCACGTCCATCTCCCGCCGGTTGAACCTATGGTCAGAGGACAGATGGTGCTTGGCCAAAAGGAGATGGCAACAGCGATGGAAACTGCCGACAAGATTATGGAGAAGCTTCGCTTCGATCCGCAAAACCTCCTGGATGTCCCTTCTGAGATAATAGAAGCCGTCAGGGTAGCTAACAACGTTCTCACCCAGGCCAGGATTACACCCCATTTCGT
>CAZVBB010000255.1:0-1993 GCA_964625285.1 uncultured bacterium
TATGCTCTGGTAACGATTGCTGTTTCATCATACCCATCCGTCTCTTTTAGCTTTACCTCAATCATTTCAGTTTCAGAAATTACTACCTTCTTTCCCGTATAATCAGCTTGAATAGGAAGCTCGCGGCCTCCTCTATCAACAAGAACAGCCAGCCGAATGCAGCGGGGGCGACCAAGGTCAATCAACGCATCCAGCGCCGCCCGCACTGTGCGCCCAGTAAAGAGCACATCATCTATTAAAATGATAGCTTTTTCTGTTACATCAAATGGAATTTCGGTTTTGCGCACAATAGGATGGGGAGCAATCATAGTAAGGTCGTCGCGGTAAAGAGTAATGTCGAGAATGCCCATAGGAGTTGGGAATGAAGAGGCCTCATCTATTATTTTCTTTATCCTCGAAGCTAGGTGTTCTCCTCTGGTTCTGATCCCGATTAAGGCAAGCTCCTCAGGAGACGTATTCCTCATTATCACATGAGAGAGATGGTGAAGAGCTTTCTCTATTTCTATCTCCCCCATTATCCTCAATCTTTTTTTAACCATAGCAGAAAATCATTTTATCATGTATGTTAATAAAAGGTCAAATATTTGAATTGCTTGAAGCCTAAAGCTCTTGACCTATTAAGAAAGAGATGTTAATATCAGGAGCAGATTTCTCGGAACGATTTGGGAGAAAATTGTTTAAGAAGTTTAAGAAAGAGGTCAAGTGTAACCTTAAATTCTTGAACCCCCTCTACTAAAATTGGAGAAAATTTGCAATGGCAGAGATAATTCCTTTTCAAGGATTAAGGTATAACATAGATAAGATTGGCGGACTTGAATTGGTAACTGCTCCACCGTATGATGTTATCTCAGAAAATGAGAGATTTGTGCTGCAGAAAAGAAGCCCATACAACATTACTCACCTTACCCTCGGGGAAGATATCCCAGGAGAAGATAAATATGAGAGAGCTGCTACATCTCTATCCAACTGGGTAAAAGATGGGATACTCCTTTCGGATAAGAAAGATTGTATCTATATATACGAACAAGAATACCTTCTTGATAATGGCTTGCGAAGAAAGAGAAGGGGATTCATCGCCCTCCTCAAACTGGAGAGGTTTGGACACGGAGCCATTCTTCCCCACGAGGAAACACTCTCCGCGCCCAGAGAGGACCGCCTCAGGCTCTTGAGAGCCTGTCGGGCAAGCCTAAGCCCTATATTTATGCTCTACCATGACCCGGAGCGAACCATAGATTCTGCGCTTATTACCAATAAACTCATTACCGAGCTTGAAAATAACAGGGGAGAAATTCATCGCATTTGGCAGCTTACCTCTCTCGAGGCGATAAACAAGTTGAAAAAGGCAATGATGGACAAGGATATTTATCTTGCTGATGGCCATCATCGCTATGAGGCTGCGCTCACCTACCGAGATGAGAGAGTGGAAGAGAAGGCATGTAATTACATAATGGCTTACCTGACAAATATGACTGATGATGGACTAACAATCCTTCCGGTGCATCGGCTCATTCGGCTTCCGTACCCAGATATAGATAAAATAGAAAAAGAAGCGGGCAAATTCTTTACCATAAAAAATGCAACATCTCTTGACAGAATGCTCTCTCTTCTAACAGAAGGAAAGGAAAGGCATGCAATAGGATTCTATTCCAGGCATAAAGGTTTCTCTATTTTTTTCTTGAAAGATGAAGAAATTCTCAGTAAAATTCTCAGGCAAGACCGTTCTATAGAATGGAAAATGCTGGACATAAATATTCTCCATGAACTGCTACTTAATCAAATTTTGGGAAGGGAAGTAGAAAAAGATAGCATAACCTACACGACCAGCGCAGAGGAGGCAGTTGCAGCAGTTGAAAGCGACAAATTTAATGTAGCTTTTTTCCTTAATCCGATCAGGGCAAGTGAAGTGAAAAGCATTGCCCTTCGGGGCGAGAAGATGCCGGGAAAAGCAACATATTTTTACCCGAAGCTGCTGGATGGACTGGTAATGTGGCAA
>CAZVBB010000256.1:0-1983 GCA_964625285.1 uncultured bacterium
GTATTAAAAAATCTGTGTAATCAATAAAATGCAAGTATTTAATGCGTTTTATATACCAACCACAAAAATCGGTTGAGAATTCATTTCATTGTCCTTTCTCGGTCTTGATGAAGCCTAATGATAGAGCTCACCCGCCAAAAAGCGTCAGCTTTTTAGTTCGCTCGATCGATTTGTTAGATTTTTATAGTATTGAGAATACTTTATTAGGGTAGTCGACCTTCAGAGTAAAATTATCCAAAAAGCTTTTGACTCCCAATAAAGGGATATGTAGATTTGGCATAAAGTCAACTAGAACATTTTCCGTGAAGAAATCGAAGGTTTTTATAGAAACAGTATGGCTGTAAGCTATAGTTATGCCATTGCCAGTATTTATCCTTTTCTGGTATCCTAATTGAAGATTATGACCCAATGGTGAGGCAAAAGATGCGGGTAAAGCGCATTCATCGGCACCTGTATCTATTAATGCAAACATGTTGATCGTTTTTTGATTTTCCGGATTTATTATCGTAATGGGAAGATACGGTCGGGCTATGTCACCGGGTCTTGTTATAGTAAAAGGATGGTTTTCAACTAACATAATGGATATGCACTACATCTTTATCGGGAATATAAATAAGAAAGGGAGCCTGGATACCTTTTTTCTCTGCTACATTTAGGGCTTCCTCTGGAGTATTTCCGTATCCTACAATTGTACTGTCATCAGGACTTTTTATTGCTACGTATTGCCCATCATATTTATCTGAATTAATCAACATTTTTTTCATATTTTCACCTCCAGATGTAGTATACCATATAATTTTGTTTTATTGCATTAATTTTTTCCTAACAAGTGATTAGTTTGCATTTTTGCAAACTAACCCGCTATTTGCGGTATTTTCATTTAAGATAATTCTTCACAAGAGGGCCAAGTCGCTCAATCATTCCCGGAGAGATCTTTTCCCGACTGGTAATAATGGCATCTTTGAGAGCACTGCGACAAGAGCAACTCCGCTCATTACCTACATCAATAAGCTCTACGGCTTTCTTGAGAGTGCGTATTGCCATGTTTGTATTTTTTTTCAGATTTTTAACAATAATGTCAACGGTTACGTTTTCCTCATGCCAGCAGTCATAATCAGTAATCATTGCCATATTGACATAGCACATCTCTGCTTCCCGCGCCAACTTCGCCTCTATCATACTCGTCATTCCAATAATGTCCATCCCCCACTGCCGATAGAGCCTTGATTCAGCTCTGGTAGAAAATGCTGGCCCTTCAATGTTAACGTATGTCCCGCCTTTGTGCACCCTCGCCTTCATTTTCTTTGCCGCTTGAGCAAGAATTTCAATAAGATAGGGGCAAATCGGGTCGGCAAAACTAATATGAGCGGCAATCCCTTCTCCAAAGAACGTATCTCTACGGCTGGTGCGATTAAAAAACTGATCAGGAAGAAAGATATCCAGCGGCTGCAACTCTTCCTTGAGGCTCCCCACGGCGCTAACTGCAATGAGTTGTTCTACGCCTAATTTTTTAAAACCATAGATGTTTGCCTGATAATTTAGTTCACTGGGAAGAATAGTGTGCCCCCTTCCGTGACGGGGGAGAAAAAGTATCTCTTTTTCTCCTAATTTTCCTCTTAAATAGCTGTCAGAAGGCTTGCCAAATGGAGTTTCCAGCGCAATCCATTCTTTACTGTGAAAAGACTCCATCTCATAAAGTCCAGTTCCTCCAATAATCCCAATTTTGCTCATTTCCTGCTCAATTCCTTGGCTCTTGCAGCTCCTGCTGCTACTGCTTCAAGTAGCGTGTCCTTAAATCTCTTCTTTTCTAAAACAGCAACTCCAGCCTCTGTGGTTCCTCCTGGTGAGGTTACTTTTTTTCGCAGAAGGAAAAGCTCTGCATCTCTCTCTTTTGCCATACTCACTGCTCCATAAGCGGTTTGCGTCACCAGCTGATGCGCCACTTGCGGAGAAAGCCCACCGGCAATTCCTGCCTCAATAAGC
>CAZVBB010000257.1:0-1976 GCA_964625285.1 uncultured bacterium
TGCCTTGTCAACTTCCATTAGCTTCTTGGTTGACAAAGCGCAAAAGCTCATAAGTTCGGGGGACACAATATCTCCCCCGATTTGTAGAGACTCGCTTGCGGAGAACTATTCCAACAATTTTTTCTTGACATATAATGTACTAAACATTAGTGTATACTAAATTTAACCAGTCAAAATAGGCGTTTGTAATCTTTTGGTGTAGCAAAGGCTGCTCAACTTAGGTAACATAAAAACTCTCTGGGTTTATAGGGCGTCACAAAAGTGCCGCCCTTGATCACAGACTGGAACGTGTTTTGTGACAGCCTGCTGGGCTTAGGAAAGGAGGAACTCTTAGGTATGTCTCAGTGGCTTAATGAAAATGTCTCTCTCTTGAAGGGTAAGAAAATTCTGTATATGAGCATGGAAATGGTATTCCCTGAAATGAATGAGGAAGAAAGATTCGCAAATTTCAAGGGCGGTCTCGGCGTCCTTGCCTGCGACACAATGGAAGGGCTCTACCACCTGGGACTGGATGTGATAGGAGTAGTTCCCCTGTACAACTTCGGATGGATAGAGACAATAAAAGAAAATCAACAGAGTATCATGGAAAAAAGTATGAATTACTCCAAAGAACCCATAGAAACAGTAAAATACTTCAATGGTGAGCCTGTAGTCCTTAATGTGGATTTCGAAGGACAGACCTATCCTGTTAAGGTATTCAGGATACTGAGAAGTGGGGCGACTGTATATCTCCTTAAGAATGCGGAAGTTTTTGATGTCCTCTATACAGAAGACCGCAAAAGGCGTCTCCGCCAGGAGGTGGTTATAGGAAAATCTCTTCCTCTACTTCTAAATGCTCTTCAGATAGATATTGATTTGCTTCATTTAAATGAAGCCCATACCGTTACTGCCGCCTGCTATTTAAAAGAGCAGGCAAAATATCAAAACATTCCTATTCTTTTTACAACCCATACCCCTGTGCCTGCAGGCATGGAAAAATATCCTACAGAGTGGTTTAACAGCCTGGACCTTCCTGAAAAATATCGGGATGTTTTCCGGGAAGACAGTGTTATTGACTTTACTCTGGCCGCATTAAAACTATCTTCCCTGACCAATGCGGTTTCCCAAGAGCATAGCGAAGTGACTAAAAACATGTTTATGTCCTTCCGCGAAAAGATTATTGGCATTACTAATGGCTCATCTCAGCTCTGGCAGGCTCCGGAACTGCGAAATCAGGATGAGGTTAACCCTGACAGACTTTGGGAGATTCACTTGAAATATAAAAGAAGGGCTTTAAATGATGCTTCCAGAAGGCTTTGGGAATATTTAAAGATGGAAGTAGATTTTGACCTCAATAAGCCCTGTGTGTGTCTTATCAGGAGGATTACGTGGTACAAGCAACAGTACCCCCTGCTTAAAGATATTGTACGGGCTCTATGCGCCCAAAGGGGAGAAACGGTTGATACCCCTCACGGGCGACTCCCTGGACTGGGACTTCAGGTATTTGCAGGAGGTGTAGCCCACCCTAATGATAAGGAAATGAAGGAATGGGTCCGACACTTTATCGAGTGGACCAAATCCGATGACCTCAAAGGTAAATTTGCTTTTCTCCCGGGATACAATCATGAACTACTTATGCACGGAGCCAGAGGCTATGATATATGGATAAGCTGCCCTGTAGAAAAACTGGAAGCCTGCGGCACTTCTGATCAAAGAGCTGCCCTAAATGGCAATCTAAATATTTCCACATTTACAGGAGGAGCGCGGGATTACTTAAAGGAGTTAAACCTTCATACCCACGAAGGCTGTGCCTTGTTCATTGAACCTTACTCCGACCGCACTTTATACCGAAAACTGGAAATTGCCTCAAAACTCGTGTATGACTGCATAGAAGGAAAAAATGATACCTATAAAAAAATAATGTTTAATTCCTACCAGGCAGGAATGACTATGTCCATAGAAAATATGGTTAAATCCTACGCTCTTAACTTCTACCT
>CAZVBB010000258.1:0-1967 GCA_964625285.1 uncultured bacterium
AATATTTGGCTGCCGGCTTTCTTTTCTCAGAAGGCTTTGTAAAAAATAAAGAAGAAATTAAGGAAAATTCAAGAAACTTATTATGAACAAGAAAAAAGAAACAGTTTATGCATTTATAGACAGTAATAATCTGCATTTAGCAATTAAAGATTCCGGCTGGGAATTAGATTTTGCCAGATTTTATATCTATCTTAAAGATAAATACAAAGTAAATAAAGTATTCCTTTTTATTGGCTATTTTCCTGGCAATGAAGCACTATACACATTTTTACAAAAGGCTGTATATTGTTGTTTTCAAACCAACTTTATTTTATAAAGATGAAGATGGAAATGAACAGTTAAAAGGCAATGTTGACGCAGAATTAGTTTTACATTCAATGATAGAATACCAAAATTATGATAAAGCCGTAATTGTTACCGGAGATGGTGATTTTCATTGTTTAATTGAGTATTTAGAAAAACAAGGGAAATTGGGAAGATTACTGATTCCAAATAGAAAAAGGTACTCGCGTCTGCTTTGGAAATTCAGAAAATATATGGATTTTCTTAATTATTTAGAAAAGAAACTTGGAAAACGGCAAAAATAAAAGGGGTGTTGCTTACGAGACGAACTCGTAAGTCTTTTCCCCTTCGTGATATTTATATATTAGCAAACCTACACCCATTGTCAAGTGAAAAATTACACCTAATATTAACACCGAATAATAAAAGCGAAAATCCCGCTTTTGGCGGGACCGCGTGATTAGTAGGCTTTCGCCTACATTTTCAGCATATCAGTTGCCAAAACTCCTTGTCAGGGATTTAATATGTGGATAATCTATAACTTAAAAATAAAGGTCACAAAATACAACCAAAAATATGAGAAAAATGACAGAAAAAATTAGAAAGCGAGCGTCAAATCCGCCATGTGGGTTATGCGGCAAGTCAAAGAAACCTAGGCACAAAACAGAGTGTTGCGACAATTGGGTATGCGGTAACGAAAGCGAGTATGTAATGTTTTCGTATTCGCGCAATATTTGCTTACGCAATCATAGACGGTTTACGCTTTGTGGGTATCACCACGCGGAAGGGCATACAGGAGATTGGAAAACCTGCAAAAAATGCCGTGAGGATTTTGAGCATGAATTGGAAATGTATGTGTGGTATGGCACGAACGAATACAATTTTGAAAAACTGAAAAATCCGCCTGCCTTTGAACCGACATACTGCTCTAAATGCGGAGTGAGAATTATTTTGCCCGACGGCGGATATTTAACACTTTGCGGAGTATACCGCTGTGATAATTGTCCTATTACCGATAAAGAGCGTGAAGAAATTATTCGCGAGTATAAAAAGCACCAAGCGTAATATGATCACACAACCCAAAGCAATTTGCGTGCAGGATGAATCCTTGGCGAGGGCGCGATGAAAGATGAAATAAAGAAATTCAAAATTCCCCGAAGTATAACTTCGTTAACTATGGGGCAAGTAAAATGCAAAATTACAATTAAAAATTGGCTAATAAAAAATATCATACAAAATGTCATACTCCTACTTGACAACTCTAAAAGTATGGTGTATGCTTTGAGTGTGGCAACATTTGTTGTCACATAACAAAAAGGAGGTTATCGTGAGCGCAGTAATTGACTTAATAAAAGCAAAGCATGTAGGAGTAAGGGAATTAAGAGACCACTTGTGTGGATTTATGAAAGATAAAAAACCGGCCATAGTGGTAACCGAAAGAGGGAAGCCAGTAAGGGTAATTGTGCCTTACGCAAAGATGGTTGAATTACTAGAATTCTTTGATGAAGTTTCAGACCCGGATACTATGAAGAATATCCATGAAGGCGTAGAAGCAATTAAACGAGGTTCTAAAGGAGTTTCTTTTTCGGGAACCTATAAAAAATATCATTCAGCGGGTCAAGTGGTAAAAGAATGAGCTACGACGTTAGATATCCAACACCAAGACTTAAAAGATATTTTGACGA
>CAZVBB010000259.1:0-1944 GCA_964625285.1 uncultured bacterium
TCTCTACTCTCTACTCATTTCTACAATATGTAAATATTATTTTGTAGACAATGCAATATAGACAGCTTTCAATTTCTGTGGTATTTATATTATTAGGAGGTGATAGCAATGAATTTTTCTCTGAAAAGTAAAGTGGCTCTAGTAACCGGCGGTAGCCGTGGCATTGGGAAAGCTGTTGCCTTGGGGCTTGCTCAAGCAGGAGCAGATGTTGCTCTTGCCAGCCGAAAGCTTCCGGAATTGGAGAAAGTAGCCGAGGAAATAAAGGGGTTGGGCAGGAAGTCTCTGGCTGTAGCAGCTCATGTGGGGCGGATGGAGGAGATAAATAATCTGGTTCATCAGGTCAAGGCAGAGTTTAACCGGATTGATATTCTGGTAAATAATGCTGCCACTAACCCTGTTATGACCCAGGCACTGGATGTAGAGGAACGCGCCTGGGACTCTATTATGAATCTCAACTTAAAAGGATTGTTCTTTCTCAGCCAGGCAGTGGCCAGAGTGATGAAGGAGCGGGGCGGAGGCGTAATAATCAATGTTTCCTCGGTGGAGGGAATTACCCCGGGCATATTGCCGGTCTATGCCATAAGCAAAGCTGGAGTGATTATGGCGACTAAGGTAATGGCACGGGAATGGGCTAAATACAATATTCGGGTAAATGCAGTAGCCCCGGGGTTGACTAAGACTCTTTTTAGCAAGGCACTTTGGGATAGCCCGGAGATTTTAGAGGTTGCTATGAGGAGAACTCCTATGAGTCGGATAGCCGAACCTGAGGAAATGGTCGGAGCCATTGTTTACTTGGCTTCTGAGGCTGCGAGCTATGTGACAGGGCAAACCCTTACCATAGATGGGGGTATTACCATATAAATTACAGTCCACAGTTCAGCGTTCAAGGTTCTCCGTTCTGAACTTCTGAACCTCTAAACCCCTGAACCTCTGAACCCTTTTCTTATTACAGATGAACCAATTTCTTCGGTTGCAGAATGCTTTCCCGTAGTTCTGAGGGAGCATCGAGCACAAGGTCTATTCTCTCCAGCATTTGCTTCTTGTCCTCTGGAAGTTTGCCATCAATAGAGAGATAGTTTGATATATGGTCACTGACAACCTCTGAGTTTACTTCCAGAAGTTCAATCAGCAATCTTTCCTCGCGCAATATTCCCTCAGGGGAGAGTGGTTTAAATTCTCCTTGTTCCATCATCTCTTCGAGAGGTGTGCATGGCAGCACCATTAAAGTGCGTATGCGGATAAAATCCGGGTCTATGGCATTGAGCACCTTAGCTGTTCCCTCGGTGTGCTCCTTCCAGCGATCTTCCCCGCCAAGTCCCAGGATTACATACTCCGAGAGGGATATTCCTGCCTTCTTAACCTTCCTGCCGGCTTCAATCATCTCCGCAGCCGTTGTGCCCTTATTGATATGCTGCAGAAGCTCATCATCCCCGGTTTCTAAGCCAAGGTGAAGTCGTGAAAGTCCTGCCTGCTGAAGCCTTTTCAGCTCATCTAATGTTTTCTTGAGAACCGTCTTTGCCCGAGCGTAACTGGTCACCCTTTCCAGTGTGGGAAATTCCTGATATAGAAACTCAATTACCTTTACTAAATCATCGGTCTTCATAATAAGACTGTTAGCATCGCCGATGAAGGCTGTCTTGACTCCCTCATTAGTAAGCCATGGTATGCCATTATGCATTGCCGCCTGTTCGATGTAGCTCTGATAACCGTTTTTACCAGCCCACTCGGTTATTTCCTTAGCCACAGACTTCATTGCCAGTATATCCTGCTTGATGTCCTTAACATCCCTTAGCTGAAACTTTTCTCGATTGTAGGGCAGGGCATAACAGAAAGCACATTTGCTCCAGGGGCAATTTCTTGTTGCCCGAACCAGCAGCGACCGAGCTTCATTAGGTGGTCTGATAGGGGTAAGTTCGTATCTGCTCATTTTGTCTTCTCCTTAAA
>CAZVBB010000260.1:0-1942 GCA_964625285.1 uncultured bacterium
GTATCGAGATAAAACCAGCAAAAAATAGCAAAATAATAATAAACTGTATTTCCATCTTTGTAAGCTATCCCCTTCGGGTAACCAGTGTACCAGTCACAAGTTTACAAGTTGACAAGTTGACAAGTTTACAAGTTCACCGTTCAGGGTTCCGGGTTCACCGTTCAGCGTTCTGGGTCCTGGGTTCTGAATCCTTGAACCTCTGAACCTTTGAACTTCTGAACCCTTTTCTCATTTATTTCCCTGTAAACCTCCATAATTCTAAATCGCGAATTTTTCACATTTCTATTGCTTCAACAACAATTCTGTTTCCTTCAACGTTAATTATCTTTATTTTCTCACCAGCATTGATGAACTCTCCTTCAGTTACCACACTAAGTGTGTCTTTGTCAAACTTTGCTCTTCCTGCCGGTCTAAGAATTGTCTCTGCTATCCCTTCTTTTCCTATGAGTTTCTCTTGAATAACAGGAGTAGCGCGGTATCCAAGCTCTGAAGCCTGAGTGGGAACAAGAACAAGCCGATGCCTCGCGCGCTTCCAAAGATTTGTCTGTGGTATGAACCTTAATGACAAAATAGTGATAACAAAAGCAGCAATAAAAGAGTAGGAAATAATCTGGAGTGCTTCTATGTATTCTCTCCTTATACCGGGAATTGGGGGAAGAGGATCTCCAATGAGAGCAAGAAAGATACTAACAACGATTGCAATTATTCCACTGATGCCAGCTACACCAAAACCAGGGATGACGAAAATCTCAAGAGCAAGGAGTGCTATCCCTACAACGAAAAGAATGGGAACTAAAATCATTGCCCATTCTGCCATTCCTGCCAAAAACCGACCTCCGAAGAAAAGGGCAAGGCTAATCAGGCTGAAGGTGCCTCCCACTCCCCAGCCAGGAATTCTTAGCTCAAATATCAATCCCAATATCCCAAGTGTGAGCAAGAGACTACTGACGATGGGGTGGGTAAGAAAACGAACCAGATTCTCTGACCATGTAATGGTGGCTCTTGTAAGTTGAGCTTTCTCCATTCCAAAGAGTGGGGGAATGTTCTCAATCTGCGCAACTTTATAATGGGCAAGTCCAAATCTGACTGCCTCATCGGCAGTTAGGGTAAGGAGCTTTCCCTCAGAAAAACCTTCGGGGATGCCTACTGTTTCAATTATTATCTCCTCTTCGCTTAGTTTCCCTTTTTTCTCTGCAACTTCTTTAGGAGTCAATATATAAAGTCTGCCATCAATGGTTACAGCTTTAAGCTCTATCCTCGGGTCAACCATTGCCACAGCTAAATTCTTTGAATGGTTGTTTACCTCTGCCGTTGCCTTGAACTCAGCTCTTATAAAAGAGAGTGTTTTCTCATCCATTGGTGGAGGCTCTTCTCCCTGTGGCGCAGGAGCAAAGGCAACCGGCGTGGCAGCTCCGATTGTACTTCCTGGAGCCATTACAATTTCCTGGGCAGCAAGGGCAATGAGAGCTCCGGCAGAGATTCCACGTCTTACGAAGGCAATTGTTTTGAGTTCTGTCTCAAGGATAATGTCTTTAATCTCAATGGCAGCATCAGCGCGGCCGCCAAATGTCTCAATATCAAAAATTATTGCTACTGCTTCTGCCTTTTCTGCCTCTCTTACAGCACGTTTAACGAAACTTGAAAGACCAAGATCAACTATAAAAATATATCCATCTTGAACAGGAATAATATGGATTTCTTCTTTTTTTTCTTCTTCAGTGGCGGCAATTAACCCTGCGCAGGCAATAAACACCAATAAAATAAGGATTATTCTTTTTGATATCATAATTCTTCCTCTATAAAAAGGTCACCAGTGCACCAGAGCACCAGAGCACCAGTCACCAGAGCACCAGAAACTCTAAATCCGAAACTCGAATATCGCATCATGGCTATAATTCTCTGTAACCTTAAATTAAGTGAGACACTTTGTGTCAAATCCTAA
>CAZVBB010000261.1:0-1936 GCA_964625285.1 uncultured bacterium
GATTCGCAGGTCTGCACCTGCATCAAGAAGATGAGTAGCAAATGTATGTCTCATATTTACTTTGCCCATCCTTTAATTTAAATCCTACATATGCAACTTAAGTTTGATATTATTCTTCAAGGCTTCCAATGGAAAAGAATATCTCTCTAACCACTTCTTTCCCTAAAAAACCGTTAATTTTTTCAAGTATTTCGTCCTTTTTGAATCGATTTAAATGGTCAGCCCATGTTGGACTAACCACATTTACAAAAAGCTTGCCCTCCTGAGTTAGTATCGATGGTTTGGTATGAGCAGCAGTCTCTTCTCCTACCAACTCCGCCCAGTTCTCCCAGATTCCTGCTACTTCTAACTTGTCCTTGATTTTTAAATTCTTCCAGACCTCACTTAATACAGATTTAATTAGTAGAGGTTCCATTGTTTTCCAAGTCAGTCTCTCTTAAAAAAATGGATAATTCCCATCTCTGTTGCTCTATCTCGTGCCCAGGAAGGGAATCTCTCTCCTTCTTCTCTCCAGATGAAGTAGCTTCCAACAAACAAGATAGCTGCAATCACGAGGAGGGTAAGAACTGCCCTTCCAAGAGATTTTAGAAATCTTCTCATCAGTGGCAACATCCAACTCAGAACAATGCCTATCTGACTGACTCTTGCTAATTTTGCCCGCTCTCCTTCCATGTTACCGAGGTTCTCATTAAGGCGAATAAATGAGGAATGCCATTCATCTTCAATACTGCGCTGTCCAACCTCGGGTTTTATTTCTGCTACTTGCTTGAGCGAGGCAACACGGGAAACAGTCTTCATTAGTCTCTCATCAGCAGAAAAGCTCTCACCCATAAGAGTTGTCAGATGTTGATATTTGCGCGCAATCAGACTCTTAAGCTTCATAAATTCTTCTTCTTTCTCAGGTGAGGCTTTTCCTGCTGCGCCAATTTTTAAGAAGTTGCGGAACCTTATCCATTCATTAATAAATTCCTCAAGAAGTTCAATTCTTTCTTCTAACTTTCTATCTCTCATTTTTCCATCCTTTATGTCAAATCATCAATTATCTTTCTTTCCTCATCCAGATAGATGCCTTTAATGTTCATCTTCAGAGCATCTGGATTTGTGGACTTTGCCAGCGCTTCGCTTTCAGTGATCATCTTACTCTTGACCAGCTTTAGTAATGATTGGTTGAAAGTTTGCATCCCATCATGCTCCCCACTCTGAATTACAAGAGGGATTTTCTCAAACCGATTTTCCCGAATAAGCTTGACAATCGGTGGAGTAACAATCATCACCTCAACTGCTGGAACAAGCCCTTTTCCATCAGCTCTATTTACCAACTGTTGACAGGTGAGAGCTTTTAAGTTCATTGCCAGAAGGGACCTTATCTGTTCGTGTTGCGAGGGAGGGAAAAAATCATAAATTCGCATCAGAGATTGTGTTACATCTGCGGTATGAAGAGTGCTTATTACTAAGTGCCCCGTCTCAGAGGCCGTCATCGCCACTGAGAAGGTTTCTGGATCGCGCATTTCCCCAATCAGGATTACATCAGGGTCCTGGCGAACTACATGACGCATCGCCGCAATAAAAGATTTAGTGTCAATTCCTACTTCTCGTTGGCTGATCATGCTTTTATTATCTTTGTAAAGGAACTCAATCGGGTCCTCAATTGTTATAATGCGACAGCGACGATGGGAGTTTAGATACTCAATCATTGCTGCCTGAGTGGTTGATTTTCCACAGGAGGTTGGGCCCGTAATAAGAACAAATCCCTTTTTAATAGCAGATATCTTTTCAAAAACCGGCGGGAGATGAAGAGCCTCAAAAGTGGGAGGATCTGTATTGACTCTACGCATTGCGATGGCAATGCTCCCCCGCTGAAAGAAGATATTTGTGCGGAAGCGACCCAACTTTGGCGCTGAGTAAGCGATATCAATCTCCTTTTTGGAAAAGAACT
>CAZVBB010000262.1:0-1931 GCA_964625285.1 uncultured bacterium
TCATGAGATGGACGTAAACTTTACTCATTTTGATTCTCATATGGGGTGGTCAAACACTGATTTTATTGTTGGCAACAGAATGTTTAATGTTATATTACCCATGTAGAAAGAGAGCGCGTTCCTATAAGGGAAACATTGCTATTTAGAAGACGGTGACTAAGAGAAGCTGGTATATGGACAATAGACCGCATAAATACTACAATCTCATTAACTCCACTTCTATGCAGACAGAGAGCCATGTTTATTCACACTTTAAAAAACCTGACTCGCGGTATCACTGAGATAAATTTTCACCCGGCGCGGGATTCAGAGGAACTAAGAAAAATTATGCCTGACTGGCAATTTCGCGTCAATGAAAGGGGATTACTTTTGTGCAAGGAAATAAAGCAAATAATTGAAGATGAGGAGATAGTTCTTATCAGCTATGAGTCGCTTAAGAAGCTATCCGATAATTGTAGTTGCAGAGCTTGCTCTGCTAACAGATAGTAAAATTTGGTGTAGTTACAGAGCTTGCTCTGCTGAAACAAGGCAAAGCAAGCTTTGCCACTACACATTCTACAGATTCGGACAATAAACACAAAAATAGGGTTGTCGGACAGCCGATTAAGATACTTTCTCGGGAGCAATAGGAATTTTCCAAATTGTGCCAAAGGCACTCATTGCTTGTTCAAAAGGAATGGAATTAGAACGATGATCCTATTGCGGATTAGCCCCGTTAGAGATAAGATACCGCAGGCGTCTGACGGTCGCCAAAGGCGACCTATCTCTAACGGGGTTAGGGAGTTTGAGGGAAAGAATCTGCTTTCCCTCATGGGGTGACAGTCCGCCTCAGGTGGACGCCAGAGTCCGCCTGGGGCGGATTATGGAAGGTATCCAGCCCTCTACAAGAGGGCGGGATAGCTTGGGAGGTAATGAATGAAAAGTAAGCATAAGTTTGAGGAAATCCTTCTTTTTCCCCATTATCATAGTGACCTGGAGTGGTGGAAGACTAAAGAAGAATACCAGATTATAATGGAAGGGGTTCTTACTGCTGCTTTTGAGCTGTTGAGAGAATACCCTGAATTTACCTATGTGATCGACCAGGCAACATCCATAGAGCCATATTTGAAAAAACACCCTGAAAAGAGAGAAATCCTAAAAAAGTATGTCAGAGAAGGCAGGGTGGAAGTTGTTGGTGGCACCTGGTCAGCTCCTGATGAGAACCTTCCTTATGGAGAATCCCTCATCAGAGGATTTATCTTAGGCAAGCAGTACTTCAGGAAAGAATTTGACGCTGAAACAAAAATTGCATGGGAAATAGATGAGTTTGGTCACCCCTCTCAACTCCCCCAGATTTTAAAAAAATGTGGGTTTGATTACTTTGTTTTTTCCCGTGGGATGCAGCCATACGATGCGAAACACGTGATAGACTTTTACTGGGAAGCTCCTGATAAGACAAGAATTAAGACGCACTGGATGTGCTGTCATTATATTGGCCTCGTGCCTCCTCTCACAGGCGAAGAGTTAAGTTACAAGGCATTCTCTCAAGAGCTGCTTTCTCGCTTGCAGTATGAAGGAGAGCGCAGTGACATGGGAGCTCTTTTTGTAACCTATGGCAAAGATTGGACTATTCCTAAGAAAAGCTGCTTGACGTCTGTAAAAAAATGGAATCTCGCGAACAATCCTAAAATAACTTTTGCTACACCCACCAGCTACTTTAAGAAACTTGATGCTGAAAAGGGCGATAGAATGGACGTGCACCGGGGAGATTTTAACCCACTTTTTACCGGCTGTTACACCTCACGCGAGAGAGTTAAAAAACTGTGTCGCCTGTCGCAAAATCTGGCACTCCAGACCGAAACACTGTGTGCAATTGCAACTGCATCGGGGGATTTCATTTACCCACAGAAAGCGATAGGAGAGGCATGGGTCAACATCATTGAGAATGATTC
>CAZVBB010000263.1:0-1928 GCA_964625285.1 uncultured bacterium
TTTTGGAACAGGTTGCGGCTGACGGGAAAATACGAAGAATGAATTTATATAATTTTTAATTGCTGAAAGCAACCCCAAAGAAAAGGATATTTTAATAAAGATTATTATCAATATCTTGAGTGACTAACTATGCTCTACGAAACTTTTAATTCATTCAAGGCTGATTATTTTACTTCGCGGCTTAGCGGTGAGATAGTCCAAAATCTCAATCCAAAATTTGAACTACGCGAATACCAAGCAGAGGCTCTGGGTCGTTTTATTGTTTATTTATCCGATGATTGTCCAATTAAAAGACAGCCTCTTCCTATTCAACTGCTTTTTCATATGGCGACGGGCTCTGGCAAAACACTGGTTATGGCTGCTAATATTTTACAACTTTATAAGCAGGGTTATCGCAATTTTATCTTTTTTGTAAATAGCGTCAATATTATTGAAAAAACAAAAGATAACTTTCTAAATTCTTTATCCGAAAAATATCTTTTTGCTCCGAAAATTAAGTTTAGTGAAAAACGGGTTGATATTAAAGAAGTACAAAATTTTGAGGCGGCTAATCCGGAAGATATAAATATCCTTTTTACAACTATTCAGGGATTGCATATTCGTCTAAATTTCCCCAAAGAAAACACCCTAACTTATGGAGATTTCGTTGATAAGGAAATTGTTCTAATTTCTGATGAAGCACATCATCTACAAACAATAACAAAGCAAAGCAGAGAAGAAATTGAGTTAGAGAGAAGCTGGGAATTCACGGTTGAGAGAATTTTTAAGAGCAACAGTAAAAACATTTTATTGGAATTTACCGCCACAATTGATTTAGGTAACCCAAATATTGTCAAAAAATATGAAGACAAAATTATTTTCCAGTATGATTTGAAGCAATTTCGCTTGGATAAATTCTCAAAAGAAATAGAAGTTTTGCAGGCGGATTTGGAACCGATTGACAGAGCTTTACAAGCTGTGATTTTAAGTCAGTATCGCAGAAAAATTGCTGAGAAAAACAAGCTTTACTTAAAGCCGGTGCTTCTTTTTAAATCTAAAAGTATAAAAGAGTCAAAAGAAAATTACGAAGGATTTTTGGCAAAAATAAAAAAATTAACTTCTGGTGATATCCAAGAGATAAATTCGCGGGCAAAAGGAACGGACTTGGAAAAGGCGTTTAATTATTTTCATAAAGAGAATATAACCTTTGACAATCTAATCAGAGAATTACAGGAGGATTTTGCCGAAGAAAAGTGTATGCTTTTGGATTCTGAAAATGTTGATGAAGAAAAACAGCTAATCCTGAACTCTTTAGAGGGTAAAAACAACGAAACACGGGCAATTTTTGCGGTTAATATGCTAAATGAAGGTTGGGATGTGTTAAATTTGTTTGACATTGTAAGGTTGTATGATACGCGTGACGGAAAATACGTTCGCGGCAAATACAAGCCGGGCAATACTACAATGGGGGAAGCGCAACTTATTGGCAGAGGAGCAAGATATTTCCCGTTTCAATTAGATGAAACTAAAGATAAATATAAAAGAAAGTTTGATGACGATATAGAAAATGATATGCGAATTGTGGAAATACTACATTATCATAGCGCCCACAATCCTGATTATATTAGTGAAATAAAAAGCACACTTAAAGAAATTGGTATTATACCTGAAACACATGTCCAAATGGATTTATTTATCAAGCTGGAATTCAAGAAAACTGAATTTTGGAAAAATGGAGTGGTCTTTATAAATGATAGAATAGCAAACCCAAGGACAGAAATCTTCAGTTTAGATGACGCAAGGATTGGGCGAAACTACCCGTATAAATTGAAAACCGGAGAGATTAGAGAAGAGATTATTCTGGCTGAAGGTGAAGATGCAAAGCCGGCAAAAGCCGTGGTGCGTAGTAAAATAAAATATAAACTTTCTGATTTTGGAGAGAATATAGT
>CAZVBB010000264.1:0-1926 GCA_964625285.1 uncultured bacterium
CTTATCAAAAAGCTTTTCCGCGCCCTTTTTCCATTTATAGAATTGTTGTCCATCCCATTTCTCCGGGTAATTTTTATAGTGTTGAATTATTTTTGTCCCCATACCAGTGGCTTTGCTAAGGCGGAGCAAAATATCCGGGCGGGTGAATCCCCGCACTAGAGTTTTTAGCAGAGTCAATGGTTTCGGTGGAGTGAAGATACCATTTATGGTATCTTGTAATGTGCTCCTATCCATAATATCTT
Source organism: uncultured bacterium (assembly GCA_964625285.1). Classification (GTDB taxonomy): domain Bacteria; phylum NPL-UPA2; class NPL-UPA2; order NPL-UPA2; family NPL-UPA2; genus NPL-UPA2. Next base: position 243 of record CAZVBB010000264.1, read on the forward strand.
TCCGGTATAAAAAATCTAAGTCATCATGGCTCAAATTTTGGAGAATTGACCGCAATCCTGTTAGTGCAGCAAAATTACCACCTCTGCTACTATTAAGGTAAAACTTGGTATTAATCTCCCATAGTTTATTAATATCATTACGGTTTTCCATGGCTGCTTCAGCAATAACAGGAGCAGCCCACAAGCCCATTAGCATAGCCGAGCCTGCTCCACACCCGGTTGTTGGCACAGAAGTGGAAGCTGCATCCCCCAGTACAAAAAAACCGTTTGTTACAAAGTTAGTGAGTGGTTGCCCCACAATGCATAAACTGCGCCCACCCCTTATTTTTTTGTCTGTTATTGAAGGATGCCGGGAAATAAACTCTTCTATAATATCTTTAGGATCAGGGTTAGTGGGATCGTGGCGCACACCTGATCCAACATCTATTCTATCGTCATCATGTACATGAGACCACTGATATCCCGTATTGAATCCGTAACGATAGTGATCGGGGAATTGGTCTTTTTTAGCCAGTTCTTTGTCCCGAAGTCTCACTTCCCGGTGAACGAGAGCGAATTCACCATCTTTAAAAGAATTAGCCAGCCCTGTATAATAGGGAAGGCTTTTCCGCAAAACACAATTAAAACCTGCTGATTCCACTACAACGTCTGCATTGATAAGCTCTTCCTTTTTTGTGCTAAAATTCTTAACTTTTACTCCAAAAACTTCAACGCCGCTGGCATCAGAAGAATTTTTTTCCCGGTATAACAAACCCAGACCTTCATAGCCATATTTTATATCAGCTCCAGCTTCAACCGCTTGGTCAACCAGTGTCTTTCCCAGATTGCGCCTGTCTGTAGTAATCATTCGAAGCTCAATGTCTTTCATGGACTGGTAACCGGGTGAGAAAATCTTTAACCTGGAAATTGCGTGCGGTTCAAAAATCCCCTTATGAGATACATTTTTTTTAACCAGGCTGCCTATCCAGCGATTATTATCTAATCGGGGCATTTCAAAACCTACTGCTTCAAGAGCCATTCTCTCTACAACGTCTGACCAATCATGACCTAACTCTTCGTATTCACCTTTCTCATAAATAGTTACCCCAACGCCTTTTTTGGCAAGCTCACGTGCCAAAACCGCTCCACCTGGCCCTGCTCCTATTACAACTACCCTGTATTTCATTTGCTGTCCCTCCGGTTAAATATAATAAACTTCGCGAACCAACAGGGATGGTTCTTTTTGGCTCTATTTCCCTTTATATCCTTGTCTTTGTATGACTCACCTGTCTATTTCAAGCATTTCAGCTAGGAAATTAGATGTTAACACTCACTAATTTAGGTAACTCTTTTGGTATAATATAGTTAACCAAAGGAGGACCTAATGATATACTCACAACAGATCGTTGTCAAGCGATGAGTATCCAATTTAAGAGCTCTGTCAAAATGAAGCCGGAGGCTTATCCTCCTCTGGACAAGATGTGCCAACCGCCAAGACGCCCTTTCAGAACATCTTGACCGAAAGAGGAAGTTTACCAGAAAATCCACTACTCTAATATAACCCTTCCTTAGAATTATTTCCTTGCATAACTATTCGAAGTAATATAAAATCATACCCATAAAATAGCCTTAAAACGCTTGTTTTTGGGAAATTGTAAATACTCTAGTAGAACACCGTTGGCTGATAAATACTTGAGTGAAGTCT
>CAZVBB010000265.1:0-1926 GCA_964625285.1 uncultured bacterium
CATGTTCCAGCCTGTAATCAAGGGCGGCACTTTTGTGACGCCCTATAAAAAGGTCTTCAACCACCAGTCGCAAATCATAAATTTTTTCTTATCTTAACTGGTGCTCTGGTGCACTGGTGCCTGGTGCTCCTCTTTTTTATGCCACAAGTACGAGTCCCACCCATTGGGAACAGGGTATTTTAGCTGGATCTGTTTCCGGCATTATAACCCACATTTCCCATCCGACATTTTTTGCGGTAGCAAACACATCTATTCCGCAAGCCTCCATCGCTGGCCTGCACTTTAGGTAATGTCTACACATTCCATGATTCAGAACAGTACACTTGAATGGCACTTTCTTATCAAGAATCCACCTTTCTACATAATCTTCTGAGAACAATCCACAAAAACCACATGGACCTCCTTTAAAGCCGACAGCCAAGTGATAGCCAATATAGTTAGCCTCGGTTTCAACCCTGCCCACAATCTCACCTATTTTATTAGCCCAGATGATCCCTCGGGCTAAAAATTTTTGATATGTCACATCCTCAGGTGGACATTCTAATCTCATTAAAATTCCATATTTGTACTTTGAAATAATCTCTCTGGTTTCATTAGCCGTTGGAGAAAGCGGGGGGCAACCAGGATTTGTGTTATAGCCGAAACAAAGAGGAATGCGGCATTTCAACCTTACTCTTTCATCAACAACTATCTTATCAGTAGAGATTATTATCGCCTCTGTTGCTCCAGCTTCTTGAGCCTTCTCAAGGAGTTTCTCAAGGTCTTTCTTGAGCTTGGTTTCATCAATATCAAATATCGGCTTGCTTGCCGGCCTGGTTATGTCCTCTTCAGGCACAAGCGGCACTCTCAATTCTGGTTCCATTTCATTTCCCTCCTCTAATTCGGCTCACGGTTCACACTCAGAAGAGCACCAGTGCACCAGGCACCAGTGCACCAGTTGACAAGTTCACAAGTCCACCGTTCAGGGTTCTGGGTTCACCGTTCTGGGTTCTGAACCTTTGAACCTTTGAACTCTAAACCTCTAATCTAAATCAATGGGATACTTGCCTGCTGTCTGACAAACCCTGAGCATGGCTTGCATATTCCTGTAAGTCATATCTCTTGGAATCTCACATCCTCCACTAAGCCAGAAACCACCACCTTTTGCTGCTGCCTTAATGGCTTTTATGGAGGCTTCTTCTACATCTGCTATAGAGCCCAAATGTAGAAGACGGTTACAGTCCAGGTTTCCCATAATCGTGATTCTATCCCCGATAAGCTTCTTTGCCCATTTGAGATTTATATTATAATCAAAATTAACTACACCACCAGGGCATACCTCAGGCGCAAACGGGAGAGATTGGGGAACATTACCACAACAGTGGATAAGAGGTAATGCTCCTGCCTCCGTTATTCTCCGGTAAGCATCTTTCTGATAAGGATAGGCGAATTCCTTAAACATTTCAGGTGACATCCAGTAGGAGGCAGGTTCCCCTGAGAATATGAGGTCAGCACCAGCAGCGATTAACTCTTTTGCTATTGCAACTTCGTATTCAACATACCACGCTAATATCTCATGCAGGAGACCAGGGTCCTGTTTCGTAAGAAATAGTGCCGCTGGGTCTGCTCCTAATGCTAACATAGTGCCCTGGAAGGGCCCTTCCGAGGAACCAATCACAGCGCATTCATCTCCAAGCTCATCTTTTATTATCTTCACTGCCTTGACTGTCTCAGCTGCCCTGCCTATTCGCGCGTAGTACTCGGGCTTTTCTTTCTTCAGTCGCTCAAAGTCTTCCCTGGCAGTGGCAAGCCTTATAGCTCCCTCTACAAGTCTGGGAACATCATCTTCCGGATAATTTACTTTTGCACCAAGTGGTTCCGCAAATCTAGCCACATCAGAACACGTTGTAACTCCGTCCCATCCAAATTCTCTTACCGCTTTTATCT
>CAZVBB010000266.1:0-1922 GCA_964625285.1 uncultured bacterium
TGAGAAGGCGACGATCGGATTTGAACCGATGGATTGCGGTTTTGCAGACCGCTGCCTTGCCACTTGGCTACGTCGCCAGCCTATCAACTCTATTTCTCGCAATTTACTATATTACTTTTCCCGACCAGGAATCGCTCTCCTCAGTTCAGCAATCGTCCTCCTCTGTTCAGCAATCGTCCTATTTTGCCCAGCAATCGTTTCTTCTTGTTTGGCAATCACTTCTTTTTGTCCAGCAATCGTTGCTTTTTTTTCAGCAATTGCTCTCTCTTGTGTAGCAATTACCTCATCTTGTCCAGCAATCGTTCTCTGGAATTCACGAGTGGCGTGAATATGCCAAATCACTACTCCTGCCAAACATACACCCAAAACCACACTGATTACTTTACCCATAATTCACCTACCTATTTAAAAAATTCTCCCTCCAGCCAAAGGCTGATGAGCCTCTGACTCACACCATTTCTTTTACTCCTATTTAATTTACGTTCTTTTGTTTACGCTTTGCACGTTGATTCAGGTATAAACTTCTTGAAACTTGTCTACGTGCACCTTTTTGAGTTCAGGGATGTGGTATTGTTTGGCAACAGTCCTAATTTGCTTAGTAATAACCTTTGCCTGCTTTATTTTAATGACCTCAATACCTACAAGGTCTCCCTTGACATCTAAATCCAGGGAGAGGTTGTGGTCTGGTCTTATCGTTCTGGCCACCTTGGTGTCTTTAAGCGTTATATACATAGCTTTAACAATAGGGTCATAAGAAAACTCTAAAATTTTCTGGCTCATCCTGTTCCTCCCCTCCCCAGCCCGTAGTTATAATTTTGATAACCTTCGGACAATGTTCAACTACTACATAATGCATTTTTGAGCCGACACGGCGTCTAAATTCCTGAGTGTTATCCGGCTGTTTTGGCAATGAGACCTCATGATTCTTGAGGGTTTCGTATATTTGCTTCTTCGTCACTTCCCTTTTTGACATCCGTTTCTGGACATGAGCTGTCAATATTAACCTCTTATTACCGAGCTTCTCATATTTCCTTATTCTTGCCAAGGGTTAGAGCCTTTTCCCGATTTAAGTATACCCTGCTTCTTCCCGTCATGTCAATGTTCCCGTCGGGCTCAGGGACGAGCCCGACTTCCGGTGACTGGTGCTCTGGTACTCCTCTATCAGTTAAGTAAAGGGGACGTAAAGGGGATAAAGGGGGCAGACACCTATTTAATTTCTTTCAGGCTAACAACAGCATAGGCGGCTATTCCCTCTCCCTTTCCAATAAAGCCAAGCCCCTCAGCGGTAGTTGCTTTAATGTTAATTGTTTTCTCTTCAATGTTCAAGGCTATCGCTATCTTTTCTTTCATTGCATTAATATAGGGAGAAAGCCTAGGTTTCTCTATCACCACCGTGGCATCAATATTATTTACTAATATCCGTTTTTTGGCAATTATTTCAGAAACTTTTTGAAGTAAAGTGAGACTGGAAATATTTTTGTATTGTGCGTCGCTGTCAGGAAAATGACATCCAATATCTCCCTCTCCCGCTGCTCCGAGGCAAGCATCACAAATAGCGTGGAGAAGCACATCGGCATCAGAATGGCCAAGAAGTCCTTTATTAAATGGCACCTCTATTCCTCCAAGGATGAGCTTTCTTCCCTCCACTAGAGGGTGAACGTCATAACCAATACCAATACGCATCAATGTATCCTTTCAAGGATTCAAGGGTTCAGAGGTTCAAAGGTTCAGAGTTCAGAGGTTCAGAACCCAGAACAGTGAACCCGGAACGCTGAACGTAATTAGAAAGCACGAAGCACGAAATCCGAAGCACGAAACAAATTCAAATGACCAAAATTCGAATGTTCAAAACTGACTTGCTTTGCAAGTCATTCTGAGGGCAAAGCCCAAAGAATCTCATCCATCGTTTGTAATTTTGGTCA
>CAZVBB010000267.1:0-1891 GCA_964625285.1 uncultured bacterium
TACTCCTCGGAATTGTCTGGGGATATATCTACGCAAAAAAACTCGTTGAGAATCATCCTGATTCCCATTCCTTCTTCAGGCATATCCTTATGCTGATATTCTTCCTTAATATTATTCTCTCAGCTATTGGGGTTATCCAGCCCTGGGGCATGGGTGGGAGGTTTGCAGTTGTAGTAAATCCCTGGATTGGAGTTTTTTATGTGCTTTCCTACCCGATGTGGTTTTGGTTTGGGAATGAGGTTTTCTTTCTACTCTGGGGGAAGAATCCTCAAGAAGGAGGTTTAACATGGCTTTTAACTATCAAAGATACCACCAAACCGTTTAAGCCCGCATGGAAATCTTTTGATAAACCCCGTTAATTCACAGCAGAGGAGAAAGGTCCGCCTTAGGCGGATAACTGAAGTTCATCGTAATTTTCAGGAGTATGAATTAACGGGGTAAAGAATAAAAAAGTTGACGGTTAAAGGTTAACAGTAAATAATGAGTAGGTAGTGGGTAGGGGTAGTGGGTAATAGGAGATAGTAGGAGATAGAGGTATTTCAGGCATGCCAGATCAGAATATAAATCGTCAAAGAATTCCACCACAGAATATTGAGGCAGAAATGTCAGTTCTTGGCTCAATGATATTGGGGGAAGAAGCAAGCCTCAGAGCAGTTGAGCTCCTCAACGAAGAGAGCTTTTATCATGATGCCCACCGAAAAATATTCTCAGCAAGTATCTCTCTGCTTGATAAGGGGAAACCAATTGACCTGGTAACCCTGACAGAGGAGCTAAGGAGACAGAAAAACCTGAAAAAAGTTGGTGGAGCTGCCTATCTTACCAGTTTACTCAACTGTGTTTATAGCTCAGCAAACATAGAGCACTATGCAAAGATAGTCAGAGACAAAGCAATACTGCGTAATATTATCAGTACAGCTACCCAGATTATTGCCGATAGCTATGAGGATAATCAAGAGGTGAGAATGTTTCTTGACCGAGTAGAAAGCCAGATTTTTAGCATTTCCAAAGAAGCAATCAAGGAAGACTTTACCTCGATGAAAGACCTTATCCCAGACAGTATCAAACTTGCTGAGACACTAACACAACAAAAGAGATTTGTTACAGGGGTTGAGACAGGATTTCCTGATTTTGATGAGAAGACCTCGGGTCTGCAGTTATCAGATTTGATAATTATTGCAGGAAGGCCATCGGCGGGAAAATCAACGTTTGCAATGAACATTGCCCAGCATGTTGCCATTCATTCTAAGATTCCCGTTGCCATTTTTAGCCTGGAAACCTCAAAGGAGCAAGTTGTATTACGTATGCTTTGCGCTGAGGCAAGAGTAGATGGGATGAAGTTACGTCGTGGGTATCTTAGCTCTTCTAAGTTTAGCGACCTCACCCTTGCTGCTGGAAGACTGGAAGAAGCGCCTATATTTATTGATGACACCCCTTCTATCTCTACTGTTGAGCTGTGTGCCAAGGCAAGGCGATTAAAATCAAAAGAAAACATCGGGTTAATAATCATTGATTACTTGCAGTTGATGCACAGTTACACGAGGAGCGAAAACAGACAACAGGAGATGTCGGATATATCGCGATCTATAAAGGCATTGGCAAGGGAACTAAAAATTCCTGTGATTGCCATTTCCCAGCTGAGCCGTGAAGTAGAGAAGCGTGGGAAGGGGGCACGCCCACAGCTCTCAGACTTAAGAGAATCCGGCGCCCTTGAACAGGATGCGGATCTCGTTGCCTTCATTCATAGATCATCTCCTGATGATGAGGATAAACATCTGACTGAGTTGATTATTGGGAAGCAAAGAAATGGTCCAATAGGAATAGTGAGATTTTCCTTTATCTCTGAGTATACAAGATTTGAGAGTTATACTGACCATAGGGAATGAAAAGAAGG
>CAZVBB010000268.1:0-1889 GCA_964625285.1 uncultured bacterium
AAATTAATTCTTGCGCTTGACTTGGATGAGAAGGAAGCTGCTCTTAAAATAGTTGACCGTCTCAAGGATTACATCCGAATTTTTAAGGTAGGAGCCCAACTTTTTACCGCACATGGCACTGATATTGTAAAGATGATTCAGGAAAAGGGAGTAGAGGTATTCCTTGACCTGAAATACCATGACATTCCGGCAACAGTTGCTCGTGCTGCCGCTGCCGCTACTCAGCTTGGGGTTTATATATACAACCTTCACATTCTTGGTGGAGTTGAGATGATGAAAAAAGCAAAAGAAGCTACAGTCAGGAGAGCTGAAGAGTTAAAGATAAGAAAGCCTATTATCCTTGGGGTAACAATATTGACAAGTCTGGATGATAATGTGATGCAGGAGTTGAGAATAGAAGGCCCGGTCAAAGAGAGAGTGGTGCAGTTTGCATCTCTTGCCCGCTCAGCAGGAATAGATGGAGTAGTTTCTTCTCCTAAGGAAATTAAGTTCATTCGCCAGAAATGCGGTAATGATTTTATTATTCTTACTCCCGGAGTCAGACATCAGCCCCATTTTACTTTAACACGAGACTTAATGTCTAAACACAATGACCATAAAAGAACACTTGGAGTTGCGGACGCTGTAAGAGATGGAGCCAATTTTATTGTCGTTGGAAGGCCAATTTTAGAAGCACACGATCCGGTAAAGGCAACACAGGAAATATTGCAAGAAATGAGAGCAGCGAGAAGCATAGAGCATAGAGCATAGAGCATAGAGCAGAGGGCATAGAGCAATTAGAAAGCACGAAGCACGAAATACGAAGCACGAAACAAACTCAAAATTCGAATGTTCAAATGTCCAAAACCGTTTTAGTCATTTGAATTTTGGTCATTCGATATTGTTTCGGATTTCGGATTTCGGATTTTGCTCGGTCATTTTTCGGATTTCGGATTTAGAGTGACTGGTGCTCTTGGTGCACTGGTTATCTGAAGGGGATAGCTTGAAATGACTGAAGAGGAAGTTTTACTTATTCTTGAAAAGACAGGAGCACTTCTCGAGGGGCATTTTCAACTAAGTTCAGGTCTTCATAGCAGTGAGTATGTCCAGATGGCTCTTGTGCTTTCTTATCCTGCTTATGCATCAAAACTGGGAGAGGCGCTTGCCCGACGGTTCGCAAATAAAAAAATAGATATTGTGATTGGCCCGGCGTTAGGAGGGATTATTATTTCTTATGAAGTGGGAAGAGCACTTGGGAAAAAGGCAATATTTGCTGAAAAAGAGGACGGTATTTTTAAACTCCGACGGGGCTTTCATATTCAGAAGGGAGAAAATGCCCTCGTCGTTGAAGATGTAACCACAACGGGTGGTTCTGCTCTTAAGGTAGTAACTTTGATAAAGGAATTGGGAGGAGTAGTAGCAGGAGTTGGCTCTCTCGTGGACCGCTCAACCGAGAACTCTCAATTGTTAGCTCTCAATCATCAGACACTTATTCATCTCTCATTGAAGACTTATCGTAAGGAGGAGTGCCCTTTATGCAGAGAGGGCATACCCATTGAAAAACCCGGGTCAAAGGCACAAGGGTACCAGAGTACCAGTTGACAAGTTTATAAGTTCACAAGTTCACAAGTTTATAAGTTAAGTCGGGCTTGTTCGTAGTTGCCTGATTTATCAGGCTCAATAAATTGCACCAAAGGTGCTTCCGCCTAGGCGGACCTGTTCAAGAGGAAAGGATCGTAGTTCGTAGATTGTAATTCGTAATTCGTTTTTACGAACTACGAACAACGAATTACGATGAACGGGAGGAGATAGAGGAACGAAATTAAAACGATGATTAAGAATAGTTAGGAGATGTAATGAGAGGAATGACTGGATTTAGTCGCGTGGTGGCTAATGATAATCAAGATTTG
>CAZVBB010000269.1:0-1885 GCA_964625285.1 uncultured bacterium
CTACACAAAATATTCCAAGGTTGTCAATTAATATGGGAAGTGTCCCTATGTTTCCATGTTTCCTTACTGCCTGACTAATTAATTCTCTGTTTTCTATGGTTCTTGGCAGTCTTTTACAGAACTCTATTACCCGTTTGGCAAACCGAAAGGTTCTCTCCTCTAAATCATAGCTTTTATTGTTTGGAATTTTGGTCCATGATGAACAAACTCAAAATAAGGATGGGAGAGAAGGTGGTAAATATTATCCTTGTTACCTGAAAAAAGATTGTCTACACAGATTACATTGTGTCCCTGTGTTAGGAGATAATCGCAGAGATGACTCCCGATGAAGCCGGCTCCTCCCGTAACTAAGATTCGATTCATGAAATGTCTTCAAAAAAGTAAAAGTCAGAGCCAAAACCGAAAAAAAGGAGTAATTAAATATGGTGTCCCCGGAACGTTGTAGCAGTCTTACTTGCTGCGACTATAGATGTAGAGAGCAATGAGGGCGCCAATGAGGGTAGAAAGAGTTAATCTTGTGCTAATTCCAAATGTAAAGCTAAGAAAATGAAGATTGATTTCCCGCGGCGCAAGCTCAGGAGTAATGCCTGTAATGAAGAGTAGATGAATGATACTTGCCTTATCCGTAAAAAAGACTCCGATTATCTCCCCTGCAATATTTCCGATGAGTGCTCCAATAATTAGGGCAAGTAACAGAAACCAGTTATTTTTTTTTCTTCCAGTTCCAGTCTTTATTGCTCTCACGAATCTCCTACGCATATCATCGCCTCCTTTGTTATAATTACCTTAGTTGGACATTCTTCAACACAGAGGTGGCACTGATTACACTTCTTATAGTCAACCCTGGCCAAGTAATTGTCAAGTATTATTGCCTCCTGGGGACAGACTTTGACACACTTTCCGCATCCAATGCAGCCCACTTTACACACTTTTGTTACTTCTCTGCCTCTACTGTGTGAGCTGCAGGCAACGAGAGGCTCTTCTTTCTTTGAAAAAAGACACAACACTCCCTTAGGACAACTTTCTACACACTTTCTACATCCAACGCAGAGTTCCGGAGAAATCAGAGGAAGACCATCTTTTCCTATCACAATTGCTCCAAAAGAGCAGGCTTTGCGACAACTTCCTAAATGAAGACATCCTGATTGACAAGAGCCATTTCCTCCGAAAAGAAGTGAAAGAGTTCGACAATCACTTATTCCCTGGTAAATAAATTTCTCCCCTGTTTTATCTCTTCCGCCTCGGCAAAGAAGGACAGCAACCTGTCTCTCTCTGGACTCTACATTCACCCCAAAAAGCTCTCCGAGAGAACACGAGACCTCCGAGCCACCTGCTAGGCAACCATCAACACTTGCCTTTTTACTGACGAGCTCGTCAGCAAAAGCCTGGCAACCTGCTTTTCCACAGGCACCACAATTTGTTCCCGGAAGTATCTTAAGGACTTTCTCAAGAACAGGGTCAATTTTGATCGAGAACTTCCTTGAAGCCAATCCTAACCCAATAGCAAAGAGAATGCCCAATCCCGTTAAACTTAGTATTGCTGATAACATAATAAGCTATCCCCTCCTGCAAATTTTAAATTGCAAAATTATCTTTTCTCACTCGTCATTTTTCCTTCCTTTTAAATTCTGAGTAAATATTCAGCTAAAGCCATCCAATTTTAGGCACATAGGCACTAAGGCACAGAGGCACAGAGTTTAATAGCAGAGCATTTTTCCTTGTGCCTTGTCTTTATTCTTTGTGCCTTTGCCACTTTGTGCCTTTCAGTCAACGGAGTTGACTGAATATTTACAATTCTGAACACCATGCATAATTTTTTTATAAAATTTCCCGTAAGTATTCAGTAAACCCCGTCATTATTTGTAGTGGCAAAGCTTGCTTTGCC
>CAZVBB010000270.1:0-1882 GCA_964625285.1 uncultured bacterium
GCTTTCCCATGAATATATACTGCCGCCCGTGCCGCATCAATTCCTGAAAACCCCTGCCCAATGAAAGAAGCGATCATTCCTGTTAGAATGTCTCCCACCCCACCTGAAGCCATTCCGGGGTTTCCAGTAGGATTAACCCAGACATCTCCCTGAGAGTTAGCAATCACTGTCGCTGCTCCCTTAAGAACAACTACTGCCCCGGATTGCGAGGCAATCTTCCGGGCAGTGCTAATGCGGTCTGACTGGACCTCCTTACTTCCCACACCAATAAGTCTCCCAGCCTCTCCTGGATGAGGAGTTATAACAAGGGAACACCTGGCATTTTTAAGAAGTGAGAGGTCACCATTAAGTAAATTCAACCCATCAGCATCAAGAACAACCGGTTTTTCAATTGCACCTAAAAGCCCCCGCAATAATTTTCCGGTCTCTATATTTGTTGAAAGCCCTGGCCCAAGAGCAATAACGTCTATCTTCTCTATCATTTGTAAAATTCTTTTCTTTGCTCCAAGACTTAAAGAGCCCGCCGCAGTTTCTGCAAGAGGCAGGGTCATAACCTCAGTAAGCTTGACCTCCATAATCAGATTTAAACTTTCAGGAATTCCGAGAGTAACTAGTCCAGCGCCAGTGCGCATCGCCGCAATGCTACTTAACGCTGCAGCTCCGGTAAAACCGGGGGAACCCGCCAGGATAAAGACATGCCCGTAATCACCTTTATGTGAATCTCCCCTCCTGTGAGGAAAAAGCAAGGAGATTTCATTACTGTCGAGAAGATTTATCTTCAGTCCTTTATCAGTTAGAAGTTCTGTAGGAATGCCAATATCCACAATGGTAATTTCTCCTGCAAACTCCCTACCTGGATATAAGAAGAGACCGAGCTTGGGCAAGCCAAATGTGACGGTTTGTCTAGCCTTTACACAAACCCCGAGGGGCTTACCTGTATCCGCATCCAGACCAGATGGAACATCAACGGAGATAATGGGCTTCTCTGCTTCATTTAATAAGGCAATAGTGGCTCTCGTAAGCCCCTTGATATTACCTCTTATTCCCGTACCCAGGAGCGCATCAACTAAAAGGTGCGCTCTTAGGGTTTCATCTTTAAATTCTTTGAAATCATCTTCGCTTCTAATCTCTCGCGGAGGTTCTTCTAATCTATCCAAATTTTCACGGGCAGCACCTCTTACTTCACTTTTTTCTCCCAAGAGATAAGTAACTACCTGAATCCCTTTTTCTTTTAAATGACGAGCAGCAACGAACCCATCTCCACCATTGTTTCCCTTTCCAGCAAGAATTACTACCCTTTTGCCACTTCCGCTCGTGAGCATTTGAGAAACAGCCGCAGCAATTTCCTTTCCTGCGTTCTCCATTAAAAAAAGGGTAGAAACACCAAAGTCATCCATTGCACGACGGTCAATCTCCCTCATTTCCGCAGCGCTAACTAGCTTCATTTTGTAGCTACCACCTGAGCAATAACATAGGCTCCATCATGAGAGAGACTCAGAAATATTTTTTCTGTCTGTTGCTCCATAGTCACTTTTCTTGCCCCGCCAGAAAGCCTAATTGAAGGTTTTCCTCTCTCATCATTAACTATTTCAATATCCTTCCACCCTACTCTTCTGCCGAGAGCTTTCATCGTCGCCTCTTTGGCAGCAAAGCGAGCAGCAAAATGAATAAATTCCATCTTCTGCTGACGACAATAATTTATCTCTCCTTCTGTATATACCCGGAAAATAAATCTCTCCTGCCATCTCTCAATGGCATTCTTAATTCTTCTTAATTGAATAATATCAACTCCTATTCCAGTAACCAATTTCCTCTCCTATATTATATTGCTTTGTCAATTAAATAACGATTGTATTGTAGTTGCCGACCTTGGTCGGCTATC
>CAZVBB010000271.1:0-1878 GCA_964625285.1 uncultured bacterium
CGGCACACTTCACCATTGCCTCAACAGCTTTGACATATCTTACGAGAGTAGCAAAATTCCCTTTAACCTTGATCTTACCCTGTGTTGTAGCTTTCGCTGGACCAGCTTTCCCTGGAATACCTGTTTTATATTGGCGTAATTCCCATTTATGACATAGGGAACTTTTTGCGCTTCTTCAAGTGTAACCTTCTTTATTTCTTTGCACTCTCCATGCCAGAGGTTTGCTCATATACAAAAATCTTCATCCAGTCCAATGACTGGCTCAGCCTTAAATATTAGAGCAACGGGCCCTTCCCAGGTGGCAGCGGCTTTCTTGTACTCCTCACTGGGAAATTTATAAACTATTTTTCTCCCCTCCTTCACAAAAGGTCTCCAGTGCACCAGTCCACCGTTCAGTGTTCCGGGTTCACCGTTCAGCGTTTTCTAAACCTTTGAACTCTGAACCTCTGAACCCTTTTTCTGGTATTTATCCTTCCATCAACACTTGAGCTAAATACTTTTTAGGAGGAGCCTTCTTCACCATCTTCTTGATTACCGAATCAAGCTCCTCAGGATTCCATCTTGCTTTCTCTTTTTTGGTAGCCACATCTACATTATGCCACCCTCGGAGAAACCAAACCTTATTCCCCATGACCCTGAATGTCTCGCCACTTATCTCTTTGGCATTATCAGAGGCTAAGTAAACTACAAGGGGAGACAGATGCTCGGGATCAAAAATATCAAATTCCCCTGGTTTCGGCGTGCCCATCATTGCCGCCATTGAAGGAGTAGCGTCTGTGGTCAGTCTTGTCCTTGCCACGGGAACAACGCAATTACAGGTCACATCATATCTCTCCATTTCCTTGGCCAGGATAATGCTTAAAGCAGCAATCCCTGCCTTAGCAGCTCCATAATTACTTTGACCGGGATTCCCCAAAAGGCCAGCGTCAGAGGCAGTGTTTATAATCTTTCCCTCGTGGTTTCTTCCTGCCTTATGTTCTTCTCTCCAGTAGGCGCAGGCATGCCTGGAGCAATTGAAAGTGCCTTTGAGATGGACGCCTATCACCGCATCCCATTCCTCTTCTGACATATTAAACATCATCCTATCTCGCAAGATGCCAGCATTATTAACCAGAATATTTAGCTTTCCAAATTTCTCTATAGCGCAGTCAATAATCTTCTTCGCTCCCTGGAAATCAGCCACACTCTCATAATTAGCTATAGCTTCTCCACCAGCATCCTTGATTTCCGCTACTACCTCATCAGCAGGACCAGTAGTCTTGCCACTGCCATCAAAACCTCCACCAAGGTCATTGACCACTACCTTAGCCCCTTCTTTGGACAGGAGTAATGCCTCCCATCTTCCAAGTCCTCTCCCTGCCCCGGTAACAATTGCTACTTTCCCTTCTAATAACTTTGCCATTATCTTACCTCCTACTTAAAAAGGTCTTCTAGTAACACCAGTCACCAGTCCACCGTTCAGGGTTCCGGGTTCACCGTTCTGGGTTCTAAGCCTCTGAACTTCTGAATCTCTAAACCTTTGAACTCTGAACCTCTGAATCCTTGAATCCTTTTTCTCACTTTGGATCATCGTTCTAATTTCATTTTCCTTGTGATCAAGTCCGCCTAGGCGGAAGCGCCTTTGGCGCAATCATCGTTCTAATTTCATTTTCCTTGTGATCAAGCGATGAGCGCCTTTGGCGCAATCATCGTTCTAATTTCATTTTCCTTGTGATCAAGCGATGAGCGCCTTTGGCGCAATCATCGTTCTAATTTCATTTTCCTTGTGATCAAGCGATGAGCGCCTTTGGCGCAATCATCGTTCTAATTCCATTCCTTTTGCATCATTGTTATGATATCTTTAACCTTATGATCAAGCAATGAGCTCGTAGAGCAACA
>CAZVBB010000272.1:0-1875 GCA_964625285.1 uncultured bacterium
AAGCTTAAAGATGAGCCTACTTCTCTTGTGGATTCACCGTCAATTTCCAGACCATTGCCGGATGTGCTGACTGTTGCCGAGATAGAAAATTTCCTCACACGGATAGATGGCGCAAAGAAAGAGGCAGCAAGGGACAGGGCAATTATGGAGCTGTTTTATGCAACTGGGATGAGGGTATCAGAGATTACATCCCTTAAATTAACAGATGTTAATATTAATTCTAACTATGTCCGCTGCTTCGGAAAAGGAGGAAAGGAAAGAATTATTCCTTTTGGGAGAGAGGCATCTTTCTGGCTGAAGAAATACCTGAAAAGTAGCCGAAAGCTCTTTCCGAGAGCAAACTTCTCTCATTATCTCTTTATTAATAAGCAGGGGCAGGGATTTACAAGACAGGGATTGTGGGAAGTTACCAAGAAATGTGCTCGCCGCGCTGATGTAGGAAAGAGGCTCTCTCCACATACTCTCCGCCATTCATTTGCTACTCATCTCTTGCAAGGTGGGGCGGATTTAAGGTCTGTTCAAGAAATGCTTGGCCATGCTAACATCTCTACAACACAGGTCTATACACATGTTGACCAACGCAGGTTGAAGAGTGTTCACTCAAAATATCACCCGAGAGGATAGGGGCAGAGGGAAAATTGCAAATTGCAAATTGAAAATTGCAAATTGTTTAAGAAAAAATAGAAGAACACCAGTTTACAAGTTGACAAGTTAATAAGTTGACAAGTCACCAATCACCAATTACCAATTACCAGTTACTAGACGAGAGGGCAGAGGGAAAATTGAAAATTGTGAATTGAGAAAGATGAAATGGCAGGAAAAATGAAGCTGCGTATTGGATTGCCAATTGGGAGTCTTGAGAAGCGAACTCTATCTATTTTCAAAAAAGCAGGATATGTCATTTCTTTTGGAGAGAGGTCTTATTTCCCAACTGTTGATGACAGAGAAATGGAGATAATTCTGGCGAGGCCTCAAGAAATGCCGCGCTATGTTGGAGAGGGTATTTTTGACGCTGGAATTACTGGCCGCGATTGGGTGCTTGAAAGCGGTATAAAAGTTGTGGAGGTAGCTGAGCTTCTATACGGCAAGCAAAAATTACAACCTATAAGATGGGTTTTGGCTGTTCCCAACAACTCAAAGATAAAAAGTGTAAATGACTTAGAAGGTAAGCGGATTGCTACTGAGCTTGTTAATGTAACTAAAAGTTATTTGAGCCGACATAAAGTAAGCTCAATAGTTGAGTTCTCCTGGGGGGCAACTGAAGCAAAACCCCCAACACTTGCTGATGCAGTGGTTGAATTAACCGAAACTGGCCGATCTCTTAAGGCAAATAACCTGCGCGTGATTGATGATGTCCTGAAGTCAGTAACTATTCTTATTGCTAATGAACAGAGCTACCGCGATGGGTGGAAAAGAAAAAAGATTGATAATCTTCTTACCCTTCTTCAAGGAGCGCTTCAAGCTATTGAAAAGGTTGGGTTAAAAATGAATGTTTCCAAAAAGAACCTGCCCAAAGTTATCTCTATTCTTCCAGCAATGAGAGGGCCAACCATCTCCCACTTGAGTGATGAGAGGTGGTATGCCGTAGAGACAGTAGTTGATGAGGCGGCAGTGCGCGAAATTATCCCGCAATTAAAAGAGGCCGGAGCTGAAGGTATCATTGAATATACATTGAATAAGGTAATTTATTGATATAAAAAGGGAAGTGCACCAGAGCACCAGGCACCAGTTATTATGGACCGGTGACTGTGAACCGTGAACTGATCGTAGATAGGTGAGGTTTTCCAATTCCGCCACAGAATAACTGTCAAGCTTAGGTTTTAATTGGGAATTTTTAATTCTATGAAAGAGATAAAAGTTATCTCACCTGCCAAG
>CAZVBB010000273.1:0-1874 GCA_964625285.1 uncultured bacterium
TCTTTTTTTCGTCAATCATAAGATAGCTCTCACTTTAACTCAGGGCACCAGAGCATAATGACTTTCCCCTCACCTTAATCCTTCCGCCTAGGCGGAAGGGAAGGGTAAGGGGGTAAGTCCTGCTCCGGTGCTCTTGAATCCTTAGAAACTAAAGATCGGTCTGGCTGCACTGCCGGCTGAATATTTATCCCCGGGGAATACCTTACATCCCAAATTTACTCGTTTGCCAATTAACTCCATAGTCGCCTTGTTAGGGTCAATATCTATCAAGTTGCCCATTATCCACGGACCCTCATCAAGTTCAACCAACACTATAATGTAGGGGACCTCGCACTCTCGTCCTTCTGAGGCTACATTAGCAGTGGTGAAAGTTTGAATTGTACCGCTGCCCTTCAGCTCGATAATATCTAGGTTGGGACTGGTGCATTTTCTACAAACCACCTTTGGTGGAATAGTAATTGTCTTGCACTCCTTGCACTTCAAACCCAACAACTTATTTTTCTTAAGCGCCTTATCATACTCCTTAAATGTAAGCTTATATTCCATTTTTACTCTCCCATTTTAGGAGGTCTCTGAAAAAATACCCAGAGACCTCTGATTACACAGATTCCAAAAAGATTACACAGATTTTAGAGATTTCGGACTTTTTCAGAAATCTCTTTAGTCTTCCTTGACACCTTACCATCCCCGCTGGAGAATCATATTGCAGAGTGTGCCGCCATCCCCGCCCAGAGTATCAATCATTCCTATTTTAGCTCCTTCTACCTGTCTCTCAGGTTCTACCTCATTTCTTAGCTGCTTTACTATTTCATAAGTTTGTGCGGCTCCAGTGGCTCCTATTGGATGACCTTTAGATTTCAATCCACCAGAGGGATTTATGGCTATTTTCCCACCAATATCAGCTTCACCCTTTTCCCATGCTTCCCCGGAGGTTCCAAAGTCAAAGAAGCCGAGGCCTTCAGCAGCAATTAAGCTGGCTATACTGAAGCAATCATGAAGTTCGCAGACATCTATATCCTTGGGAGTGAGGCCGGCCATATCGTAAGCTTGTTTAGATGATATCTCTCTGGCTCTAAGCCGCGGCAAATACTCTTGCTGATTAGCTAAAGGACCAGATGAAGCCTGACCAATGCCAATAATATACACCGGCTTATTAGTGAGTTTCTTCGCCTTCTCTTCTGATACCATAACTATAGCAGCAGCACCATCAGAAAACGGACAACAATCGTGTAATTGAAGCGGCGAACTTACCATAAAGGAATTGAGCACCATATCCACAGTTACTTCTTTACGGAGATGTGCTTTAGGGTTGTGCAAACCATGTTTATAGGATTGCACTGATACGGCAGCCAGTTGCTCCTTTAATCTCTTTAAAGGTATATTATACTTCTTGGCATAAAGGTGGGCTAATAAGGCAAAGAGGGCGGGGAAGGTAATGCCGCATGGGTATTCATAACGGGCGTCACTAAACATGGCAAAAGTTCTTGTTGCCAGGGACGTGCCCATTTTAGCCGCTGTTTCTGTGCCACCGGCTAAGACGATATCATAGAAACCAGAAGCAACCCACATATAGGCATCTCTTAATGCCACACTTGCCGAGGCACAGGCACCCTCATATTTATTAGCAGGGATATTAAAGCAACCAATATTCTCAGCGGCAAAAGCCTGAACCATACCCTGTCCCTCAGCGAAATCTCCTAATACATTACCGAGGAATAGCGCCTGTATATCCTTTGGTTTTAGATTTGATGCATTAAGAGCATCCATAGCTGCCTCAGCGAACAACTCTACTTGTGTCTTTTCCTGAGCAGCACTAAAATTAGTCTGCCCAACACCAGCAATGACTACTTTTCTCATAATTGCTCCTCCAATTC
>CAZVBB010000274.1:0-1856 GCA_964625285.1 uncultured bacterium
TCCAAAAGCTCTGGGGACCTCTTTAAAAAATAGATAGTCGCAAAAGTCGCCGGGATAAAGAGGATTGTGCAATAAATCCATGCTTCCCAAAACTTGAATGACCCAGCGGGGGTAAAGAGAAATATTCCTAAAAACATTAGGAACATCGCAAATCTGATAATGATCTTTTTCTTTAACTCGGATAGGTTTTTATTCATTTTTATATTCCATTATCCTTATTTGTATGTAGCTATTTCGACTAATGGTTCCAGTGTAAAAGAAGTTGCCGAAGTCGATTTACGGAAATCTTTGATTCCACTTTTATCCGCTGTTACAGATAAAGGGGTCAGGTCATGAATTGTGAATTAAATTAGCACACCCCCTCACCTTAATCCTCTCCCCTGAAGGGGAGAGGAAAGGGTGAGCATTCAGAGTGTTTCTATTTTGCCAATGATGAAATTTAAAAGCTCGTTTGCTCCTCTTTTAGTTGGTGCTTCAGCAAATATCCTGATGGCTGACTCGGTATTTGAGGACCTCACGTGCGCCCAGGAGTATCTTCTTATAATTTTAATCCCATCTCTTATGTCAAGCTTTTCTCCCTTTAGCTCTTCTTTCAGGGTAGCAAACAGCTTCTCTTTCTTTTCAGAAGGGCACAGGAGATATTGTTTTATTAGGTGATATCGCGGGAGAGAGCCAATAATTTCAGAAAGCTTCTCACCTGACCCTGCCATATATTGGAGAACAAGTCCCATTGCTACCATACTATCCCGACCATAGTGAACGCGAGGGTATATCACCCCGCCACTTCCTTCTCCACCAATTACTGCCCGATGCCTTTTCATTGCCGTTACTACATTTCCCTCGCCTACCTTTGACCTGAATACAGGGCAGCCAAATGCGTCAGCAATATCATCTACAGCTCTTGTGGTGGAAAGATTAACAACAACCGCTCCTCTTCTCTCCTTAAGAGCAGATATTGTCGCAAGAACAATAGAATATTCCTCACTTAAAGCAACACCTTTTTCATTGATAATTGCCAATCTGTCGGCATCAGGGTCTTGCGCAAAACCAGTATCAAACCTTCCTTCTTTGACCAGAGAAGAAAGTTGTTTCAGGTTCTTTGGGGATGGCTCTGGTGAATGCGGGAAGTCCTCGCGAGGATTCGCGTTTATCACTGTGACTGTGCAGTTAAGTTTGCGAAGAAAAATAGGAGTAATGATAGAGCCGGCGCCATTAATGCAGTCCAGAGCAATTCGAAACTTCTTTTTCCTTATTAGCGCTACATTCAAACTCTGAAGTATCTTCTCTATGTGCACATCAAAAGTTGATTGTTCTTCCCTCACCTTGCCAAAGCGATTTACTATAATCTTCTGCACCGATGATGGCTGATGATAGACATTCATAACCCGTTTCAGATGAGCAGGTGAAATAAAAAGCCCGTTTTCATTAAAGAGCTTAAGAGCATTCCAGTAAATAGGATTATGACTGGCAGTAATTGCAATTCCTCCTCCTGCTTCGCACTTACGAACCATAATCCCGACCGATGGGGTAGGGCAGATTCCAAGGTCAATTATCTCGCACCCGGTAGAGATAAGTCCGGCAAGCACTGCATGGCGGCACATTTCCCGGGATGGGCGAGTATCAGTCCCCAAAACCACGCGGCGGGGGCGGAGCGTCGTTGCATAAGAAGCAGCAAGGCGGGAAATGACCTCCGGGGTAATCCCCATTCCAACTATGCCTCTTATTCCTGAAATGCTAACTATTAATGATGAGTCCATCTATATTGCTCTGTCAACTAAATAATAGCCTGATATTCCTACAAAGATTCCTGAAAAGTAGCGAGTAGCAAGTAGAGAGTAGAGAGAAAAACTACTTCC
>CAZVBB010000275.1:0-1831 GCA_964625285.1 uncultured bacterium
AGATTTGCTTATTTGACAAAGGATTTTTGCTCGCATAGAGGAAAAATATACTCTTGGAACGTGGGGATAAGCAGTCTGGAGATTATGAAGGGAAAATCACTCTGACCTATTTTCTTTAATTAATCCAGGAAATTAGTATTGTGTCCCCTGATTTAAGTACGAGCTAACGCCCAAAATCAGCGGTGACTATCTGCCATCCGCTGGAATGAGTTGATAGGGCTTACTTTATTGGTTTTATTCCAAGGTCTTTGCATATCTTTCTTGCGAGGTTATCATTGATTTCTGTATGCCGTGGCACAGATGATCGTTTGTTTTGACTCGGATTCCACCACCATGAATGACGACTACCTTCTCTGAGAAATTCACATCCTTGTGACCGTAAATACTTCAGCAGGTCATTGCGTTTCATATAGCAATTTTTTCTTCTATATATTCCGTTCCTACAGCAGCAATCGCGTCTTGACGGTTAAATTCTAAAGCCTCTTTCAGTGTGCTCCGAAGGCTTTCTATTAACTCTTCTCGAGTATGTTCCTGACAGTTCACCCCTGGTATTTCCTCTATCCATCCAATCCACCAATCTTTCTCTTGCTTTACTATAGCGGTATATTCTGTATTCATAACTTACCCTCCTTTCAGATAATGTAATTATACCTTAAAATCTACTAATTCGGGTATCTATTTTATTGCCTTAACGCCTTAACATATATTTATTATACGGCCTAAATAATCTGACAAATACTGCAATTTTTGCAGTATGCAGTATAAATATTAAAGGGTCAGACTCCTTTAACCTTTAAGTTTAGACCTTTTTAAGCTTAAAGGAAGAAAGGGAAATAGGTATTGTGTCCCCCGATTTTCCTGTCACAATAGTCCCTCTTGTATGTCAACCATTTCAACTCCGTCCCTTTTTAGTTTTTTTAAAACACAGGGGCACTTCCCGCATTATTTTTCCTCTTCTTCTTTTTCTTCTTTGTGTTAATAAATATGGGAAGTGTCCCTATGTTTTTCTATGTTTGTTTTCTATTTTTTATGTTTATATTTTTACAGTATCTTTAATTTTAAATAGCAAAGCAATTGATACTAAATAAATACACGCTACAATAATCGCTATTGTAAGAAAATTGATATAGACCCCTAAAAACCCTGCACCAATCATAGCCATACCAAATATGATACCGCCTACGCCCCAATAAGTTCCCATCATTTTCCCTCTTTGTGTAATATGTGTAATGTCGCTGAGATAAACCGCCTCAACTGTGCCCCACATTCCACTTGTAATTCCATCAACTATCAATATGATTATTAACACAAAAAAAGCAATCATTCTATCAATTTCAATCATTGCAATTAATAGAAATGCTAAAAATACAAATACACTTATTATTAAACTAGCAATAAGAAATGGTTTTCTACCATGCTCATCAGACATTTTTCCAGCAAAATAAGTACCAAACGATTCAGCTATCATCATCATCCCGAATCCTGAACCTATAAGTGGCATACCACCTTTTTCAAATAAAAATGCAATTAAAAAAGGATAAAACAATCCATCAGCGAATTCTATCATTGCACATATTAAAAACATTTTTTTATAATTGGTATAATCTTCTTTTTTGTCCATAATAATCTCAAATCAGGAAATCAGGGGCACAATACCTATTTCTCTTTCTTCCTGCGCCTCGCTCTCTTCTTTTTAACAGGCTGTCACAAAACACGTTCCAGCCTGTGATTACACAGACGCTGTTGTGAGCGAAGCAATCTCATTGAGATTCCTCGCGGAGTTTACCCTGAGCGAGATTCTTCGGTCGCAGACTCTTCGCTACGCTCAAGA
>CAZVBB010000276.1:0-1830 GCA_964625285.1 uncultured bacterium
ATATCAAAGTTAACCTTTACCACGACTGGAGAACTTAAGGCATTAAGATTGAAAAAATCTACATTCTCCTGAAGGTTATTCTCTATACGCCACCGGTATGAATAAATGGTGATAATCACCTTGAGCGATGATTCCATATCATTGGTGATAATTACCATAGGAAATTCTCTTCCTGTGCCTGTGATAATTAATTGCCTTAAGTTTCCATCATAGCCATTAAGTTCGATCTCCTCACTATATACTTTTAGATTTCTGTATTTACGTTTTACATTGTCTATTCTTACCTTTTGCCACGCCCTTATCTGGGAGATTTTCTTCTCCAGCCATTTCCCTTTTATTCTTAAGGTGATAAATTTTATCGGCTTCTTTTTTTGATTAAGTTCATTTAGATTTCTGTAGGTTGTGAGTTTGGAATCAAAAACCAGACATTCTGGATACCCGCCGGTTGTATCCTTATAGAATTCAATAAACCTTAATACCTCATCTTTAGATTCAGATCTGAGGATATCTCCCTGGGTATAGCACAGATAGGTGGTATCAATATCCTGGGCAATGAATGAAAGGATACTCTTCATGGATTTGCCTCTTGTGGGAATCCAGTTTTTCTCCAATGTACTTTCATCTCCATAATGAGGAATGGGATGAAAATCTAAACCAATATGTTCTCCTTCTATCATCTCCTTTTTATGCATAACCTCTATGAACTCTCGCAGTACTTCTGCAACAAACGAGGGGCGATTCCGATACGAATACTGGGTTATAGCAGTTGACTTTGGTAAGACATTTAATCCAGCAAAGATACCCAATCCATAATCAAAACTAAAATCATCAATATGACAGAGCCTTTCTTTGCCCAGTAGTTTCAATGCCAAATATGATAGCATGTAATTTATGGTTGGGATTTGTTTTGAGCCATAAAAATGACTCTTTTTAAATATTTTATCTAATCCTAATTCAATAATCAGAGGGATAAAAAGAAATATTCCACCAAAACTGGTAGAAGATCTCTTTACCCTTGCAAATTCGCCTACATTTGATTCTTCGGGGTATTGTCTTCTTTCCTGAAGGGCATCAAGTCGTTCAGCATTGGTTCTCCGGAATAATTTTGCAAACCCTTCTTCTTTAAGAATAAAGTGGATTGTCTTGGGTGTTATTTCATAACCTTGACGCAATAATGTCTCTTCTATCTCATATATGGAATAATTTCTTTTCCTCAGGGCAATGATTATTTCCTTTACCTTCAAAGTTTCTTTACGATGATCCTTTGGCCCACGCTTTAGTTCCAGAAAGAATTTTGGTGAAGCCTGCTTCTTATATTCTTTCAGAAGTGAGTAGACTGTGTGTGCCGAGTAAGAAAATCTTTTTGCTACTTCCTCTGCAAGAACCTCCTCTACAAAATAAGACCGTAAAGATTCATACCTTCGTTGCATTGGATCTTGTGGCTCCAGAAAGAATCTTTTATCCATGGCCAACCTCCTTTTTATTGGTATTATATTGGTAACCCAATTATTACCAATCATACCACAATATTTAGGAGTTGTCAAGCCACTGGAGAAAAAAACATGATTAATCTCGTTGCTATCATTAAACATTTTCATTTTAGCCTGTATTAAGGTCGTTTAGATTACTATACGCAATTATATTATCTATTACCTAAATAATACCACTAATATAAGCATTTGTGGATAGATTGTGTCTTCTCCACTACGGAAAATATCACTACCCACTTTTTCATCTCCCCGATTTATTGGTATTAATTAAGACCCGTGATAATCTCTGTTTAAGGATTTCGTTCTCTTAAGGGTTTCTGCCAATCTTCCTCGGGTTTCT
>CAZVBB010000277.1:0-1829 GCA_964625285.1 uncultured bacterium
ATCGCTGCCGAGGGAATTCGTGCTAAAGCCACTGCCTGATCGGAAAAGCAGAATAATTGGCTTATCCACTTGGAAAACATAGGGACTGGATACACTTTTTAACAGATAAACAAGCTTTTTCTACATCCTCAATGTTGTTATATATATAAAAGCTCAACCTGCAACTTGCCGGAGGGTTTATTTCACAATAATGGTGGGCCAAGGTCGCGCAGTGGCAGCCAGCCCGAGATTCTACGCCCAAACTGCTTAATTTTTTGGCGATCTCAACCGGACTCTGATTATCGCAAGTAAAAGCAACCAAAGAAGTCCTGTCTTCGGGATTTTTAGGACCATAAATCTTTAATGACGGCTCCTGCTCCAATATTCCCAACGCCTTTCCGATTAACCTTTTTCCATGGGATTCTATGTTCTCCATAGCTTTTTTAACATCCATCATCTCTAATCTTTTATGTGTCATAAAATAATTAAACTCTCCGGGATTCAAAGAAAAATCCATTAATAATCTTATGGCTTGAGCGGAAATGATCGTTCCTAAAATATTAGGAGTTCCGGCCGTGAACTTCCAAGGAAGCGAATTATACTCTACTTTTTCACGAGTAACCATTCCTTCGGCTATCATATCTCCGCCATAAAGAAACGGTCTCATTTTTGAAAGCAATTCCTCTCTCGCGTATAGGGCACCAACTCCAAAAGGCGCAAGCATTTTATGAAACGACCAAGCAAGAAAATCTACGTCCAAATCTATAACGTCAACAAAAGCGTTCGGGACGACCTGAGCTCCATCAATTAAAAGATACGATTTTTTTTCACCGCCCGGCTGGGTATACCCGCTAGAATTAGCGATTTCTCTTATTTTTTTAATTGGGTTTTTTGTCCCCAAAAAATTTGACGCTCCGATGCAACAAACCAATTTTGTTCTTTCGTCAATCAATGATTCTAAATGATCTAAATCAAGTTTTCCCGTTTCTTTATCAAATTTCGCGATTCTATATTCTACTCTCACTCCGAATTTCGGCAGTATTTCTTTGCATAATCCATACCAAGGAACATAATTTGAATTATGTTCCATAAGCGTTGTAACGACATTATCCCCGTCTTTAAATTCGGTCATT
Organism: uncultured bacterium; assembly: GCA_964625285.1. Classification (GTDB taxonomy): domain Bacteria; phylum NPL-UPA2; class NPL-UPA2; order NPL-UPA2; family NPL-UPA2; genus NPL-UPA2. The sequence continues at coordinate 1,113 of CAZVBB010000277.1, forward strand.
AAAGAATACATAACCGAGTTGATTGCTTCGGTAGCATTCTTGTATAAAACAATATTCTTTCTAGACGAGGCACCAATAAACTGGGCGATAGTATCGTAAGAAGACTCAAAGTTCTCAGTACTCAATATTGAAGACTGAGATTGCCCCCTGTGCACATTATCATACTTCACTATAAGCTCATCCAATAAATCCAATAACTGGATTGGCGCTTGAGTGCTGGCTGCGTTATTGGAAACAATTCTTCCCGCTATTATCGCCGGAAAAAACTTTCTTATTGTTTGAGTGTCAATCATACCCCACTATCTTTGCACTTTAGAAAGGGCACTAAACTTGCGGGCACGAGTCACTTCGTGGATAATGGTATATATCATGAAACATACGTGAACCCAGAGGTGAACCATGCCCACACCTATTATGCGGTTCTTCTCCGAAAAGTTTAGTTACATAATACTGTCAAATGACGTCTACTGCTGTTTTTGTTTGATTGCCTCGACCTGTGTAAAGATTATACCACACGCCCTGGGGCCATCAAGGGTAAAAGCTTTGCCCGAGCTGAAGCTCGCCCTTGACAACCCGGCAGGCTCGGGATAAAGGCGGATGGGGACAGACCTTCATTTTTAAGGTCTCCCATTTGGATGCGGGGCGCCAAACGTTGCCGCCTTCAGCTCTTCTCACAAGAACATTGATTTTGCCGGTGATTTCACATAACGTCTTCGG
>CAZVBB010000278.1:0-1792 GCA_964625285.1 uncultured bacterium
TGGGAGGTATCCCCGGTTCTGCTTCAGTGAGTGTTAGCATCGTCAGCAAAGAATTGGGATGAGGCCTCTGAAAAAAGCCTCAGAGCCCTCTGATTACACAGATTTCAAAAAGATTACACAGATTTTAGAGATTTCTGACTTTTTCAGGAATCTCGGGATAGTATCCTGGCACGGGTTTTACCCAAGTGAGGGTATCTTAAGGAGGGAGATATGATTACTTCAGAGCAGTATTTAGAGAGTTTGCGTAAGTTAAAGGCTAAAGTTTATCTCTTTGGTAAAAAAATTGATGATGTTGTCGATAATCCTATCATTCGACCCTCAATAAATTCGGTAGCAAAAACATATGAACTGGCACAGGATCCGAGGTATGAGGCTTTAATGACTGCAACTTCTAATCTGACAGGGAAAAAAATCAATCGCTTTACTCATCTGCATCAGAGCACGACTGATTTAATAGAGAAAGTTAAAATGCAACGCTTAATGGGACAAAAAACGGCTGCTTGCTTTCAAAGGTGCCCGGGGCTTGATGCTTTTAACGCTGTTGATAGCGTTACCAAAGAAATGGATGATGAGCTGCATACGGAATATCACAGGCGCTTCCGTGATTTTTTGAAGTATGTGCAAGAGAAGGATCTAGTTGTGGGTGGAGCAATGACAGACCCCAAGGGAGATCGTTCCAAAAGACCATCAGAACAGACAGATCCGGATTTATATTTGCGAATAGTAGAAAAAAGAAAAGATGGAATAGCTGTTAGAGGAGCGAAATTACACCAAACCGGGGCAATTGCTTCCCACGAAATTCTTGTTATGCCGACAATGGCATTAATGGAAGGAGAGGAAGATTATGCAGTATCCTTTGCTATTCCCAGTAATGCTCCCGGCATTACTCATATCTGTGGCAGACAATCATGCGATACCCGTAAATTAGAGCAAGGCAATATTGACGTTGGCAACTGCCGTTATGGAAGTCTTGAGGCTATGATAGTTTTTGAGGATGTGTTTGTTCCTATAGAGCGGGTTTTTATGTGTGGTGAGTATGATTATGCCGGGGTTATTGTGGAACGTTTTGCTGGCTACCATCGTCAGAGTTATGGTGGCTGTAAGGTAGGGGTAGGGGACGTTCTTATAGGAGCGGCTGCCCAGATAGCAGAGTACAACGGAGTAGTTAAAGCATCTCATATTAGGGATAAGCTAATTGAAATGGTTCATTTAAATGAGACCTTATATTCCTGCGGTATTGCTTGTTCCAGCGAGGGATATCCTACGGCATCGGGGACATATTTTATTGATTTACTACTGGCTAATGTTTGCAAACAAAATGTAACCAGATTTCCGTATGAAATAGCCCGTCTGGCTGAGGATATTGCCGGAGGGCTTATAGTAACGCTTCCTTCTGAAGAAGACTTGAGCCATCCAGAAGTTGGCAAGTATATGCAGAAGTATCTTAGGGGTGCTGCTGGAGTGCCTGCTGAAAGCAGAATAAGGATGGTGCGTCTAATTGAAAACCTAACTCTGGGGACGGCTGCGGTGGGCTACCGAACAGAATCTTTGCATGGGGCTGGCTCTCCACAGGCTCAAAGGGTAATGATTTCCAGACAGGCTGATATGGAATACAAGAAGAAACTGGCACGGGTCATTGCTGGCATTGAGAATGATTAGGCAAATTATTTTTAATTTTTTACTTGACAGGGTTTTTTGGGGGGTATACATTATGGCAAATCGCATGTCCCAAAACCGTTTAAGGGTTCAAAGGTTCGGAAAACGCTGAACTCTGAACCCAGAACGGTGAACT
>CAZVBB010000279.1:0-1790 GCA_964625285.1 uncultured bacterium
GTTGATAGTTTTTCGTCACAGATGAAAGATGCAGCCTCGGAACTATTAGAGCACCAGAACACCAGAGCACCAGTAAAAGAAGGAAAATATGATAGAATTTGAAGAAAGAAAAAAGATAAGGATGCATTTGGATATTGCACCTTTAATAGATATAGTCTTCTTACTCCTTATCTTCTTTATGCTTACCGCTCACTTCATAGTGCAGCCGGGGATAGAGATAACCTTACCGGCGGCTAAGACGGCTACTATGGAAGAGATAGAGGATATTGTTGTATTTATAAGCCGAGAGGATGAAATCTTTCTTAATGATCAGCAGATTAATATTGAGGACCTAAGGCCGGCTCTGGAGGCAAAATTAGAGGTTAGCCAGAAGAAAACAGTAATTCTCAAGGCTGATGAGAAGGTAAACCTAGGCTTAGCCGTTAAAATAATGGATATTGCCAGGCAGGCAGAGGCGAAAGGATTGGTAATTTCAACTCAAATAGAGCACAAGTGCACCAGGGCACCAGGGCACTAGTAAAATGCAAGAAGATAAGGTAATAAAAACAACATTTTTTATTTCTTTGGCAGGACACCTCTTACTATTTTTGGGTATGCCAGGATTTGATTTAGCTCCTCCTCCCCTTCCAGAACCGAAAGATATAAGCATCGTCCTGGAAATAGAGATACCTCCGCTCTTGCCGAGGATTGAGGTGCTGGCGGAGGAGAAAAAGCTAAAGGAAATAGTAAAGGAAGAAGAACTGCCAGAGCCCGAGCCTGAACCTGAGCCAATTCCGGAGCCGGAACTGGAGACAATTCCGGAGCCTGAGCCCAGGCCCAAGCCTCCGGTAGAGCCCTTGCCGGAAAAACCCCGACTGGAGGCAGTAGAGGTAATTAACCCTCAAGATGAAGCCATGCTGCGTTATCAAGATATGATCAAGCAAAGAATTGAGTCCCACCGCCGCTATCCACGCTGGGCAAAGCAACAAGGATTTGAAGGTTCAGTTTATCTTTCTTTTACGGTTTTAGCTAACGGTCAGGCTCAAAATATTAGAATTATTCGCCCTTCCGGTTTTACTATTCTTGATAACGAAGCTGTCTCCAATGTGAAAAGAGCCAGTCCCTTTCCCCCTATACCGGAAAAATTGAATCGCTCTCAACTGGAGATAGAAGTTGCCATTGTCTTTATACTAAACTAAAAAGAGGAAAGGAGACCTCTCTTTATTATAGTGGGAAGTGGAGATGACCGCCAATTAAAATTCTCCCAGCCCCGCGCTTTTGTTTTTCCATTGCTAAAAGTCTTCCCTTATACCAAAAACTTAAACTTTTTTACGATTTTTTACGATTTCCCTCTTGACAAAGAAATGGGTGTGGTATAATCCAATTGCAGATGAAACTTAATAGCAACCAGTAACGAGGACCTAATGAGAACAGAAGAAGATAAATTAAGAAACTATTTAAGAGTGAAGGGTTTATGTATCACTCATGCGGCATATGCATGCTGAGGGATTGTTTGAGCTACCTGAAAAACAAATAAAAAAACAAAAGGGCTGTTTTACAGCCTTAATGAAACCCTAAAAATAGAGATAGAAAATGACAAACCAAGACAAATCCATTCATTCTTGCGGAAGGGGACTAAGAGGAGGTACAGCCAAATTGGTTATCAAACACCCTCATCCTAATACTCTCCCGTCAAGTGAGAGGCAATTTTTTGCCCAGCTTATTGCAAACAGTTCGCACATGTAGGAGGTAAATTAAAATGATTCAGGCAAACAATCTCACAAAAGTCTATGGCAAGGGCAACATAGAAA
>CAZVBB010000280.1:0-1784 GCA_964625285.1 uncultured bacterium
AATAGCTTGACATTATTATCAATTTACTTTATTAAGAGAGGTTCAGAAGTTCAAAGGTTTAGAGGTTCGGAGGTTCAAGAGGTTTGGAACCCACCTGCCTGTGCCCGCCTCAGGCGGGCAGACAGGGAACAGTGAACCCGGAACTCGGAACTCGGAACGGTGAACCCAGAACGGTGAACCGTGAACTGGTAATTGGTAATTGGTAATTTTCCTTTCCTAAACAATTTGCAATTTTCAATTTGCAATTTACAATTTGCTGGACTTGTCAACTTGTCAACTTATAAACTTGTGTGCTGGTGACTGGAGACTTTTTTAATTATGGATAATTATTATTGGGAGAGAAGTTACTCTCAGATTGGAAGCCCGCTCACCAGAACAGTAAAGATGCTACTTATTGTCAATGGAGTAGTCTTCTTGTTTCAAGTTCTGCTTAACGGGCAACTGATTGAAATTTTTGGACTGGTTCCCGCCTCTTTATTTGCAGGGGAGAGACTCTGGCAGCCATTTACCTATATGTTCCTCCATGGAGGAATATGGCATATTTTAATCAATATGTTCGTTCTCTGGATGTTTGGACGCGATCTGGAACAGGAATTTGGAGAGAGGTTTTTTCTGCGATACTACTTCGTCACCGGGGTAGGAGCGGGCTTAATTTATTCGGTGTTTTTCATCCACTCTGAGATTCCAGTGATTGGCGCCTCAGGAGCAATATTTGGACTCTTGGTTGCCTTCGCTCTCGTATTTCCGGAACGACCAATCACTTTACTTATCTTCTTCATCCTGCCATTAACGCTAAAGGCAAAGCACCTGGTAATACTTTTAGGCATAATAACGCTTCTTGCCCTACCAGCAAAAGATGGTATTGCACATCTTGCTCATCTGGGTGGGATGGTTGTAGGATTTCTCTACCTTAAAGCGCGAAAGATGAGTTATCAACAGGGATTTCCCTGGTCACGCGCCTCCCGAGCTAAGCATAATCAGGAGACAACCGAGCCTCAAGAGGAAGAAGCAGATGAGCTAAGCGCAGAAATAGACTCAATACTGGATAAAATTTCCAGAGAAGGGATGAGCAGTCTCACACCGAGAGAGAGAAGAATACTTCAAAAAAGTAAAAAGGAGCCAAAATGATTCTCGAATCGCTCACCGTAGGATTCTTTGAAACAAACTGTTACATACTTGGCGATAGAAAAACAGGAGATGCAGTTATTGTTGACCCTGGAGACGAAGGAGCAAGAATACTAAAGAAAATAGAAGATTTGGGGCTAAACCCTTCTTGCATCATTAATACCCATGGCCATGTTGATCACATCGGTGCCGTTGCGTATCTGAGAAAAAGACTGAAAAATATCAAATTATACATTCATGAAGCTGACGCTCAAATGCTCCCCGGCCTGGAGACTGACACGCTCTTCTTCCTTAAGGATGGAGATGAAGTAACCGCTGGAGGCCTCCGCTTCAAGGTAATTCATACTCCCGGGCATACCCCTGGAGGAATTTCATTGCTCATCAATGGACATCTTTTTTCCGGCGATTCACTCTTTTATGGCTCAATTGGCCGCACTGACCTCCCCGGAGGGTCAACAAGGCAATTGATACGTTGCCTGAAAGAAAAAATTCTCACTCTTCCTGGCAAAACGATCGTTCATCCAGGGCATGGACCAGCATCAACCATTGAAGATGAAAAATTAAGCAATCCTTTTCTTTCCTGATTAATAGGGCATAGGGCATAGAGTAGAGAGTAGAGAGTAGAGAGTAGAGAGTAGAGAGTAGAGAGTAGAGAGTAG
>CAZVBB010000281.1:0-1782 GCA_964625285.1 uncultured bacterium
CACCAGTTTACAAGTTGACACGTTTACAAGTTGACAAGTTTACAAGTTGACAAGTTTACAAGTTGACACGTCCAGCAAATTGTAAATTGCAAATTGAAAATTGCAAATTGTTTAGGAAAGGAAAATTGCCAATTACCAATCACCAATTACCAGTTCACGGTTCACCATTCTGGGTTCTGAATCTCCAAACCTTTGAACTCCTTTGAACCCTGAACCCTTGATTATTACGCTTGACTTATAGAGCTGTTTATAATAATCTTTCTCATATCAGCCGAGATAGCTCAGTCGGTAGAGCGCGGGACTGAAAATCCCGGCGTCCCCGGTTCAATTCCGGGTCTCGGCATTACTTAATTCTGCCATAAATATTCAGTGAAAGCCGTCCAATTTTTAGGCACATAGGCACTAAGGCACAGAGTTTAATAGCAGAGCATTTTTCTTTGTGCCTTTGCCACTTTGTGCCTTTCAGTCAACGGAGTTGACTGAGTATTTACATTCTGCCCACGTAGCTCAGTTGGTAGAGCAGGGCTTTCGTAAAGCTCAGGTCGGAGGTTCAACCCCTCTCGTGGGCTGAAAGCTTCAAGGTGCAATTCGCGTCCTATCACGTGGGAAGAGACTTGCCTCCCTGATATTCCCCAGTCCGAGTAACTGCTTGGTAATTCTTTCAGCTCCGATTGCCAGTCCTCCGTGAGGAGGCATGCCATACTTAAAGGCTTGGAGGTAGAAATCAAAGTCTTTTTCATTAAGCCCGACTTTTTTCATTTTTTCAATCAATTGCTCGTAATTATGAATACGCTGTCCGCCAGTTGTGATTTCTTCTCCATCATAGAGAAGGTCAAAGCTACGACTTACCTCAGGGCTATCTTCTCTCGGCATCGTATAAAACGGGCGCTTTGAGATTGGATAACCTGTAATATAGACAAGCCCTTCGCCAGTATTCTTCTTTATGTATTGACAAAAAAGCCGTTCTCCTTCAGGGTCTAAATCTGAGGCTCCCTTGAGGTCTTTGTTGCACTTTGAGCGCAATATTTCCTTTGCTTCAGTGAGAGTAAATTGCGGAATGTCTTTAAACTGCGGTGCCTTTACCTTGTACAGCGCGAGCTCTGCGGCACAATTTAAACTAACCTCAGTGAACATAAACTTAATTAGTTTTTTTTGAAATTCAATGATATCCTGCTCATTCTCTATGAATCCCATCTCCAGGTCAAGGCTGACATATTCATTCAGGTGTCTGGTAGTGTTGTGGTCTTCAGCGCGGTAAGCATGCCCAACCTCAAATACTCTCTCAAGTCCGCTTCCCACCATTATCTGCTTGTAGAACTGGGGACTCTGGGCAAGATAGGCATTCTGTTCAAAATAGCGCACCGAAAAAAGCTCTGCCCCTCCTTCTGTGCCCGTAGCGACAATCTTAGGGGTATGGATTTCAGTAAAGCCCTCCTGCGTTAAGAACTGACGAAATGCTCTTATAAGTTCAGCTTGAACCTTAAATATTGATAGGATGTCAGGATTCCTCAGGCAGACGGCGCGGAAAGTGAGGAGCGTATCAAGATTTGTCTTTAGAAGGTCAATTTTTTTATTTATTTCAATTGGAGGGGTATCAAGCGCCTGGTTAAGAATGCTAATATCTCTAACGCGAACTTCAACCCCTCCGGGCGCGCGAGCGTCGGCAGATACTTTTCCTATAATTGTAACGATAGATTCGTTGGAAAGCTTGGGAAGAGCGGACACTCCTTCCTCGGCTACTGTTTGCACTATCCCTGAGCGATCGCGAAAAATGATGAAGGA
>CAZVBB010000282.1:0-1778 GCA_964625285.1 uncultured bacterium
TGTTTTTAAGTTTTGCATTTTGATTTGTAATTTTGATTTTTGCACTTTGATTTTTACATTAAACCCTTATTAGTTTACAGAGGACCATAGATAAGCTAAGCTATTACTCATACTGCGGAGCTAGCACAATGCTTAAAATTTACAATACAATGACAGGTAAAAAAGAAGAATTCCTGCCATTGAAGCGTGGCAAGGTAGGAATGTATGTCTGTGGAGTAACTGTATATGATGAGTGTCATCTGGGACATGCCAGGACATACGTTGCTTTTGATACAATTAGGCGCTATCTTGAATACAAGGGATTAGAAGTAAATTATGTTCAGAACTTCACCGACATAGATGATAAGATAATAAACAAAGCGCGGGAGGAAAAGAGAAAAGGAGAAGAGGTTGATTTATCCATCCTGATTAAAGACATTGTCGAAAAATACACCGGCGAATACTTTGCCTGCATGGATAAGTTAAATATCAAGAAAGCTACCTGTTATCCAAAAGCGACTGAGTGCATTCCGGAGATGATTGAGATTATAAAGCGACTTATTGAAAAAGGATATGGATATGAGGTTGATGGAAATGTTTATTTTTCCGTGAAGAGTTTTAGTGAATACGGGAAGCTATCCAAGCGCAATCTTGATGAATGTTCATCTGAGAGTCGCCTTGCCCCTGAGGAACAAAAGAGAAATCCTATGGATTTTGCTCTCTGGAAGAAGGGGAAAAAAGAGGAGCCATCATGGGATAGCCCCTGGGGAAGGGGTCGCCCTGGCTGGCACATTGAATGCTCAGCAATGAGTATGAAATATTTGGGGGAGAGCTTTGACATTCATGCCGGCGGAGAAGACCTTATTTTTCCTCATCATGAGAACGAGATTGCTCAATCTGAGGGGTATAACAACAAGAGTCTGGCAAGATATTGGCTTCACACCGGATTTGTTACACTTCGCCAGGAAAAGATGTCTAAATCATCAGGAAACTTTTTTACGGTGCGGGAGATGCTGGAAAAGTATCCACCGGTAGCGGTGCGACTTTTTCTCCTCTCAGCTCATTATCGCAAGCCAATTGAGGTTAGCGAGGAGCACCTTGAGGCAGCAAAAAGAGCAACTGATAGAATAGCTGCTTGCCTCTCCAGTGTGGAAAGAAGTGCACCAGGCACCAGAGCACCAGAGCACCAGAGCACCAGAGCACCAGGCACCAGAATTACCAGTTACCAATTACCAGTTACCAATTACCAATCACCAATTACCAATTACCAATTACCAATCACCAATCACCAATCACCAATCACCTCTGATAGGATTGCTATGGAAAACGCAATGGATGACGATTTTAACATCCCGGTAGTGATGGGGATAATTTTTAAATTGGTTTCTAATGTGAATGTTCTTCTCAAAGATGGGGATTTTGCCAGAGCAAAAGTCACTGCCGCAGATATTGAGAGCTTCTGTAATGTTTTAGGATTAAAGTTTAGAGCTGATAAGGAGATTGAGGAAGAGCTTCTCTCGCTGATTCGGGAGAGGGAACAATTCCGACAGCGCAAGTTGTGGGAGGAGGCTGATGTGCTAAGGCAAACGCTTCTAAGTAAAGGAATCGCTCTTGAAGATACGCCTCACGGAACGAAGTGGCGAAAGCTATAAAAAGAGCACCAGTGCACTTGTAATTTCAGCTCGTCTCTGCACTTGGAGCTGAACTAAGAAACCCCTTTAGCTTCTCACTTCGCTTTGGATGACGCAGTTTCTTAAATGCCTTTGCCTCTATCTGGCGCACTCTTTCCCGGGTCAGGT
>CAZVBB010000283.1:0-1778 GCA_964625285.1 uncultured bacterium
CAGATTTCAAAAAGATTACACAGATTGTATCAACGACAAAAAATCTGTGTAATCTGAATTATATCTGCGAAATCAGTATTAGATGTTCTACTTCGTTTGACCTTAAAGAAAATAGTGGTTATACTAATCCACAAGAGCACCGGTCGCCAGTGCACCAGTAGTGAAATAAAGGGATAAGAGATGAAAGGTATGCTGACCACAAATGAGCTGAATAGGTATGATAGACAAATAATGATTAAAGGATTTGGGAGAGAAGGGCAAAAAAAGCTAAAGCGGGCAAAGGTTATTATTGCTGGTTGTGGTGGGCTCGGCTCTCCTTCATCTATCTACCTGGCAGCAGCAGGGGTTGGAATGATACGAATAATTGATAATGATAAGGTTGAGATTAGTAATCTGAACAGGCAGATTTTGCACTGGGATAAAGATATAGGCCGGAGGAAGGTAGCTTCAGCCGCCGAGAAGCTCAAGAAACTAAATGAAGGAGTAGAAATAGAAGCTATAGATGAAATGATAACCGAAGCTAATGTTTCTCAACTTGTGACTGGCTTTGATTTAATCGTTGATGGCATGGATAACCTGCCAACCAGGTATTTGCTAAATAAGGCTGCCTTAGAGAAAGATATTCCCTTTTTTCATGGGGCAATTTATGGTTTTGAAGGAAGAGCTATGACTATAATCCCAGGCAAAACAGCCTGTTTAGAATGTGTTTATCACGGCGCTACCCTACCAAAGGAGAAATTCCCGGTGATTGGAGTGACACCAGCTACTATAGGTTGTATCCAGGCAACAGAGGTAATAAAATATATCGTGGGAATTGGTGAACTATTAACCAATAGGCTATTGATATATGATGGGCTAAACCTAAATTTCACAGAGCTTGAGGTCAGGAAAGACCCCAATTGCAAGCACTGTGGTCACCTAAAGCAAAAGAAGTAATTGCTCAGGTATTTAGGCTGAAGGCTGACACAAGTGCACCAGAGCACCGGTTAGAAGCCAGTAGTCAGAAGAAAAGAAGAAAATTGACAACAGGATTGCCATTCCGAGCCCTTCGCTTCTTGTCATTCTGAGGGAGCCAAAGCTCTGAGCGTAGCGAAGAGTCCGCGATCGAAGAATCTCGCTCAGGGTAAACTCCGCGAGGAATCTCAATAGGGTGACCACTATGTGATTGTCAGCAATGACACGAGATCCTTCGGCTTCGTTTCAGGATGACAGTAGATAGCTGATTTTTCCAACCTCGCTTTACTTCATGCAAGAAAGCAGCAAACCTTTATTTACCGACGATAAAGAATCAATTCCGAGGACACCGTAGTTTAACTATTGACTTTCTATTAAAAAAAGTGTTGTTCCTTTAAAATTCCCCCCACTCTCCCATCTTTTGTTTTCCCATTGCTAAAAGTCTTCCCTTATACCAAAAACTTAAACCTTTTTACGATTTTTCTTGACAAGAAAATGGGCTATGGTAAAATTGTAATTGCAAATAAAATTCAATCGCAATTATGATTAAAAGAAAAGTAGTAATGAGCCTGGCAGAAAATGAATTGAGAAATTATTTAAGGGTATCGGAATTTCAATCCGATACCTGATTACACAGACGTCGTTGCGAGGCTTGTCCCGAGCGACAGCGAGGGAACTGACCCTGCGGGTCAGATTACACAGATTGATAAGCTCACTTGAACCCTTTGTCGAACGTAGTGAGACGTATCTTAAGCCTAAGGGTCTGAAGTTCACCAAAGTAAATCAAAAACAATTTTTAATTTTATCAGGAGGTGATAGTTTTG
>CAZVBB010000284.1:0-1771 GCA_964625285.1 uncultured bacterium
GTGGGAAAAGAAGATATCTATATATCCGGAGCTTGTAAGCAGACGATAAGGTATTCTCACATCAATAGAGCCATCGGATACATCATGTCAATAATAATCGCGGATTTTTTACAGCTTTCGCCTGGAAAGAAGATAGAAACAGATATTTCATTCCGCAGCGGACGAGTTCCTCAATTACTCTGTAATTTACCGCACACTCAGGTAGCCACATCCCATGAGGAGAGCGTCCGTAATCCATCTGGAAAGCCTACATTCCCCACAATATTTGTGCCTTTTGCAAAATTTCATTGTCCAAGGGAAGGATAGTATGATTATAGGGTAGAGCAATGGCATTCTGAGATTTTCTGTCAGCCTCTACTATCTCTCTATAAGCATCAACATAGTTTTCAACTATCCAGCGGAAGAGCGTAGGACCTATATCAAAAGAAATAATCTCAAAATTATTAACCTCCACCATACTCCCATGGGAACTGGGTATTTTGGCCATTGTATTGGGCAGATAACATTCATTCAGTATGCGCTCGTTCCAGTTATCTGCCGGAGCAGCGCTCTCCTGTTTTAGCAAAATTCCAGACCATGGGTTTATCCTGGGAGGCTGATAAAAATGTCCGTGTATTATTACAGATTTTTCCATATTGGTTTAAAATTTGCCCTGTGACCGTGAAGCGATTTTTCGGAGATATTTTTTTGCGAACGGAGAGACTTAAAATCTATCTTATGTATCCCCAACTGTGCAATTTATCAAATTCGTCATACCAGCGATCTCCAATATCATCTCGATAATACATGTTAGGGATAATAATGTCTTTGATGCGGGAATATACTTGTTTTTGGGCGTCTTTCATAATTAGCCCAGTGCCAGTAACCGTCAAAGCTACCCCAGATGAACCAGTGACAATCCACTGATTATTTAAGAGCTTTACATCTTCAATATGAAGTCCTTTGTTGCCAAAATTGTTTTTAAAAGTTATTACCGCGCCCTTAGAAAAAGAATCAAATGTCATTCTATCTTTAAAAGGATAAGGCGGCACAACAATCCGAACGCCAACCTGAAATCCTTTTTTGCACTTTAAATCTATATTGTTGCCGCTAGCTAAATGGTATAAAAATTCTCCAATCGGCGTGATCATGCCTTCTTGCTGAATGCTGATTGTCGGGTAGCCGAACCGAGCTGTAAATTCAAGCGGATAAATTCCATAGCTATTAACAATACAATTTAAGTCAATATATCCGATATAATTTTCGTTCCGCAGGGTGTCTTTTAGTTTTTCCAGAGTTGAGGAAAACAAAACATTCGGACCGCTCCAAAACATGCTTGTTCCCATCTCTCCCGTGGACGGTCCGAAATTGCCGGGAAAAAGTTTCTTGTGTTCAAAATTAATATTGATCGGATAAATGAAATCTTTGCCGTTAAAAAAAGCTCCGACCGCCACCTCTACACCGCTTACTTCCTTCTGCAATTGGAATATTTTTACTTCCTTGCTCCACACCTCTTTATACGATTCAAGCACTCGAATGATATCGCTTCCGTCTTTTTCCTGGCCAACAAAAAGAAGACGTTTTATATTTTGCGCCTCTCCGCTTGGCTTAATAACATACTCGTCTGGATGTTCTTTTACAAATGAGATTGCCTCGTCAAAATTGGAAAATTCCCAAAATGGGATAATCTTTATTCCATGTTTTTTTAATTCTCGCTGTCCGAAAGAACGGTCGTCTTCCAGCATATCAGTATAAGGAGTGCCGCCAATAACCTTTTTGCCTTGTTGCCTTA
>CAZVBB010000285.1:0-1766 GCA_964625285.1 uncultured bacterium
ATCATTCTTGGGCAGAAGGATTTATCAAACTCTGGGGCTTGCCACTTAAAATTGAAGCAATGAGAAAAAAATGTCTGAAGTAGCAGTATCTCAGAGATTGGCTCAACTCCCTACCTATCTTTTTGCTAAAATAGATGAGCTAAAAAAAGATGTTCTTGCCTCAGGAGCTGATATTATTGATTTGGGGACAGGGGATCCGGATACTCCTACTGCCCCGCGCGTTATTGAGCAGCTTTATGCATCTGCAAAAGTAAAAGAAAACCACCGCTATCCTTCCTACAGTGGCCTTCGCATTTTAAGGGAAACAATAGCGCGCTGGTGCGAAAAAAGATTTTCTGTTAAGCTGAATCCTGAAAGCGAGATTTTACCTCTACTTGGTTCAAAAGAAGGAATTGGTCATATTCCACTTGCTTTTGTGAATGAGGGAGATGTTGCTCTCGTGCCTGACCCGGGCTATCCTGTTTACCAGGCCGGGACGATTCTTGCTGGCGGAAGGCCATCTTTTTTGCCGCTTTATAAAGAGAATGAGTTTCTTCCACAACTGAACTCTGTAAGTGAAGCCCTTGCCCGCCGGGCGAAGATAATGTTTGTCAATTATCCTAATAATCCTACCACAGCAACTGCATCAAAGGAATTTTTCAAGGAAGTTGTACGCTTTGCTAAGAAATACGGGATTGTCGTATGTCATGATGCCGCCTATTCAGAAGTTACTTTTGGGAATCACCGGGCGCCGAGCTTTCTTGAGGTTGAAGGAGCAATGGATGTTGGTGTTGAATTTCATAGCCTTTCCAAAACATATAATATGACAGGCTGGAGGGTTGCCTGGGCATGTGGAAATCCTCAAATCCTCAAAGCTTTGTTAAAAGTAAAGACCAATCTTGACTCTGGAATATTTCAGCCGATTCAATATGCAGCCATAGAGGCTTTGAATAACTTAGATGAAGAAATAAGCAGGGTTGGCAAAATTTATATGGAAAGGAGAGATGTCCTTATTGATGGATTAGCTAAAATTGGCTGGAAAGTGCCCCGACCGAAAGCTACACTTTATGTGTGGCTGCCTCTTCCTCCTTCTTTTACCTCATCAGTCAAGCTAACAGAACATCTTTTAAAGGAAGCACGCATTGTTACCACCCCAGGGGTTGGATTTGGCTCCTGCGGTGAAGGGTTTATTCGCATTGCCTTGACAGAGCCGCGTGAGAGAATAGAAGAGGCGGTGCAGAGAATTTCTCACCTCAAACTTACTTATCACTAAAGTAACTATTTAGGTGGATAGATTAAAGACTTATCGCAAAAGGCAGAGGGCAGAGAGCGAAACGTAATGTAAATCACAATATACAAATTCCCATCACGGCTATAAATCTCTGTAACCTTAAATTAAGTGAGACACTTTGTGTCAAGTCATTCACCTCGTTAAATGATTGCGAATTAAATTTAACGGGACAGGCAAATCACCATCACGGCTATAATTCTCTGTAATCTTAAATGAAGTGAGACACTTTGTGTCAATACCGAATGACCAAATACCAAAGCTGACAACTTTGTTATCATTTTGTGGTTTGGTGCTTGTAATTTTAAAGATGTAGAACGCAGGTTAAAACCTGCTAATCCAGGAGTAGCAGACTTCAGTCTGCGTCTTCTAAAAGAGTGGGACAAGAATGTCCCGCCTATCGTGTGGGTTGATTTACTTCAGTCTAAACACCTGAGCAGATTACATTGAAAGTTTACCTTGGATTGGGCTCAAACCTGAGAGGAAGGAGGAAAAACAT
>CAZVBB010000286.1:0-1765 GCA_964625285.1 uncultured bacterium
CCCGCCCTCTCATAGGAGGGCGGGACGCCCGAGGGGCGGAGCCCCTTAGGGAAGGAAATGAGGAGTGAAGCGACGAATTTTCTTGAGAAGGAGGGGTAGGAATGAAAGTTGAACGAGAGGCGGTGGAGGTTATTGTATTTGTGCCCGGGGCCAGAATTAATGGGATGCTCCACCTTCCTCCTGGAGCGAGAATTTCAGATTTTGTCAATATAGAGAAGCGGTTTGTTGCCATTACAAAAGCCAGTGTCTACTCTGAGGAAACCGGGAAGCTTGCCTACAAGGCAGAGTTTATCGGCTTAAACAAAGATTATATAGTGTTTATCTTCCCGACCGCAGATGCCAGCAGTCACACAAAGTGGCCTCCAGAGCAACCATAAAATTTCACTCTAATTAAAGAAGGATGAAGATTTCTCACTCTTTTCCAAGGAAAGTCAGGGAGGCTTTTGAGAGATTTCTGAAAAACCCAGAAATCCCTGAGGCTTTTTTCAGAGACCTCTTTGAGCAATAAAAAATCCACCATGTCGCTTGAAATGAGGTATGAGCCCTCCATCCCTCAGGATGCTCATCATTACCTCTGGTAGCTGCCTCACTACAATTTCACGTGAACGATGCCACAGAACTCCTTTTTCCAGGCACAGTTTTAGTGCATCACCACTCTCTATTTCATCGGTATTACATTCAGCTAGCGGTAGTCCAATGTTGATGGAGTTGCGGCGAAAAATTCCATCAAAAGATTTTGCGATTACCCCATTAATTCCGGCATATTTTATTGCTACAGAAGCCTCTTCTCTGGAAGAACCGCAACCAAAGTTTTCGCCGGCAACAATAAAATTCCCTGCACTTTTCTTGTGAAAATCCGGGTCCAGATCTTCCATGCAATGTTGCGCTAACATATTGGGGTCCGCCAGCGCAAACTTGTAGCGTCCGGAGATAATATAATCTGTGCTAATATCATCGTTAATGCTAAATTTTAATGCTTTACCTTTTAATATCATAGCGCCCTCCAATCCAGTGCACCAGCTTATTCAGGAGAGCACCAGAGCACCAGGCACCAGAGCACCAGTAAAAAGTAAAAAGTTGACAAGTTCACAAGTGTCCTATGCTCTCTACTCTCTACTCTCTACCCTATGCCCTCTGCCCTATGCTCTATGCCTTCCTACCTTCAGCCTATCCCTTAAATCTTTTTCTTATTATTACATACATCTGTAAGAAATATCTACTAAAATCTTATGAGATCTCTGGAAAAATATCCAGAGACCTCTGATTACGCCGATTACAGGAAGATTACACCGATTGTCTCAACGATAAAAAATCTGTGTAATCCATATTTTATCTGTGTAATCAGAGATTTCTGACTTTTTCAGAAATCTCATTTTTTCTTGACAGCTCCGGCGATGGGTGGTATAAGTATAGTTTATACTCCGAGTCTGAATGCCTAAGTTCTTAGGTAATATGGCACCAGACCGATACAGTGTTCCGAGAAATTGGGATGCTCCCCATTGTGGAAAGGAGGTGATGATAAAGGATAAAGAGAGTATCCCGATTGGTTTCCCGCCAAATCGGGATTTTTTTTATAGGGAAGTATTTTTTGTAGAGGAGAATTAAAGTGAAGGTGAAGTTAATAGCAGGTTTAGTAGTGGTAGTTGCATTAGTTGCTTTTCTCATCGTAATCGTAAGAGAGCGACCACCTGAAGTTGTACAGCCGCCTGACACCTTGATTCTGGCTACCACCACAAGCACCTATGACTCAGGGCTTCTGGATGTT
>CAZVBB010000287.1:0-1764 GCA_964625285.1 uncultured bacterium
CAATGTAAATCGGCACTACTTTAGATTTTTCTTGCGTATCCATTTTTCTCCATTATTTACCAGACACCAGTGCACCAGAGCACCAGAGCACCAGTTAAGTTTACAAGTTGACAAGTTTATAAGTTCAGGGTTTAGGATTCACCGTTTTCTGAAAGTCTTTTAGCTGATTGAAGATCATTTTCAGCTTTTAAAAGCCATGCCTTATACTGCTTCATAAAGTTTTATCCCTTCCTGTTTGATTTTGTAGCACAAAGTAGAAACATCGCTGGAAAGTTCCTCAAACTCATCTCTGGTACATACAATAATATCCTTGGCTATCTTCAGCCCGCTAAGTGACCCAATGCCTTTTATAGATCTCTTGTAAGGCTTTTCATCGGACTTTTCAATAATCACGAGCATATCAAGATCACTCTGTTCATCTGTTTTGCCCCAGGCAAAAGAACCGAAAAGATAAATTGTCTTTGGATTATATACATTGATTAATCTGCTTTTAACTGTTTCTATCAATTCAGAGTTTGTCATAAAATCTCCTTTAGGGTTTGTATTGCACCTGGAGATACTTTTATGTGATAACGTACCGGGTCGGACCCGCACAATCTTTATTTAATCTTAAGCATACGCACATTACTTCTGACTTCTGACTCCTGGCTTCTAACTGGTGACTGGTGCTCTGGTGACCCTCTTGAACCCTTAAATCCTTTTCTCACTTTGCACTTTTTTAAAAATCAAGGTTTTTTACCTCGGGAGCATGTTCCTGAATAAACTTACGGCGCGGCTCTACATGCTCTCCCATTAAAGTGGTGAAAATATTTTCTGCCTCTGCCGCATCCTCAAGCCTTACCTGGGAAATGGTGCGGTGTTCCGGATTCATCGTTGTTTCCCATAACTGTGTCGGATTCATCTCCCCTAATCCTTTATATCGCTGAATTGCCACCCCTGACCGACCGGTTTCCCGCACTCTGGCAATAATATCAGCAAGAGTGCACAGAAAATACTCTTCCCCATTTACTGTCATCTTATAAAGTGGAGTCTGCTCCTTCTGAGAATGGATAAGTGGAACAATGTCAATGCCCTTTTTCTCCACTCTTTTCAATGCTTCCTCAATCTCCCTGTGCTCAGCAAACTCAATTATTGAAAGATCATTTTTGTTCTCCTCAATTGCCGCCAGCTCCTTCTCGCTATAAAGATATGTTCCACCTGCTTCAGTCTTAATCCAGTAGAGGGGAAGTTTTTTTGTCTGCTCATCTCTCATACGAAGATAATCATTAAATTCAAAACCTTTCCTTCTAACAACGGTGGAAAGCCTTTCCAATACTACCAGATCGGCAACAATCTCCTTTAACTCAGCCTTTGAAAAAACATGATTGCCTGATAACTGCACAAGCGTTGCTCCATTCAGTCCAGCATCAAGTATAAAAGTGTCAAAATCATCATCATTTTCTATGTATCTTTCACTCTTACCTTTTTTTACCTTATACAATGGTGGACGCGCAATGTAGATGCAGCCCTCTTTTAATAAGATAGGCATTTGACGATAAAAGAAGGTCAAGAGCAATGTCCTGATATGCGCCCCATCCACATCGGCATCAGTCATTATAATTATTTTACGATATCTTGCCTTCTCAAAATTAAATTCATCGGCAATTCCCGTTCCTATAGCGGTAATCAATATTCCAATCTCTTTGTTGCTGAGAACCTTGTCAAGCCTCGCCTTCTCTACATTTATTATTTTTCCTTTAAGCGGCAAAATTGCCTGAAAGCGCC
>CAZVBB010000288.1:0-1759 GCA_964625285.1 uncultured bacterium
AGGAGAAGCATTGAGTCCTATTTTAGATGGCTTAAGAGAAGCTGTAAGGATGATTATCGCGCTGGATAGCGAGTTAGTTGCCATTGTTATAAGAAGTTTTTCCATATCTTTGACAGCAGTTCTCATTTCCAGCGTAGTCTGCCTTCCCCTGGGTCTTCTTCTCGCTTTAAAAGATTTTAAGGGCAAGCGAGTATTAGTTACTTTGATTAACAGCTCCTTGTCTATACCCACAGTGCTTCTTGGTCTTATTTTATTTCTTATGTTTAGCCGTGTCGGTCCTCTCGGAGCCTTAAGACTTCTCTATACTCCACGTGCTATGATCATTGCCCAAGCGCTTCTCATCAGCCCTATTATTGTCTCACTTTCCCTGGCTGCATTTAAGGGAGTAAGCCAAAAGCTCTCTGAGACAGCTCGCACTCTCGGTGCCACCGGGTACCAGACATTTTTTGTCTTATTAAAAGAGGCTCGTTATCCATTGATGGCAGCTATGGCGATGAGCTTTGGTCGGGCAATAGGCGAGTTAGGAATGGCGATGATGGTTGGGGGAAACCTGAGGGGAATTACCCGAGTAATGACCACGGCAATAGCTCTGGACGTGCGCCGCGGAGAATTTGAATTGGGCATTGCCCTCGGAATAATTCTTCTTTTAACTACTCTCTCGGTGAATATTTTCCTGCAAATTCTGCAGGGCGCAGGTGCGAGGCGGTAATAAAGTGTTCATAAGGACAGAAAATATCTGCAAAAGCTTTAATGGCAAAGAGGTTTTAAAAGATATTAGTGTTGAATTCAGAAAAGGGGAAATTACTTCCATCATCGGTCCTAATGGCGCCGGAAAAACCACGCTCCTGCGCATTTTAAACCTCTTGGAGAAGCCCACCAGCGGCAAGCTCTTTTTTGACAATTATGAACTAAAAAAAGCAACCACATCTATTAGACGGCGAATGGTGATGGTTTTACAAAATCCGATGATGTTTAATGACTCTGTCTATAACAATATTGCCTATGGTCTCAGAATCAGAGGCAAAAGAAATCCTAAATTTGAAATTGAAAAAGCCTTGTCAATGACCGGGCTTTCAAAGATCAAGAATCAGTCCGCCCTTACTCTCTCCGGTGGCGAGGCGCAGCGGGTGGCGCTGGCAAGGGCGCTGGTACTGAGCCCTGAAGTATTATTTTTAGACGAGCCGACAGCGGATCTTGATCCTTTAAGCAAAAAGGTAATTGAAAATCTAATCCCTGCCATAAACAGAGAATACGGGATAACCATTATCATGGCGCTTCACGACCTTTTAGCAGGAGAAAAGTTGAGTAATCGCTTACTTATTCTGATGGATGGTAAAATTGCGCAGGAAGGTTCTGACGAAGACATCTTCCATCAGCCAAACTCCCGCCGTGTAGCTCAATTTGTAGGAATAGAAAATCTGTTTGAGGGAAAACTCTTTTTCAGGGATGGTTCCCAAAAACTTAACATAGAAGGGGTGGAGATTGAGGTAGTTACCAGCCTTGTAGGTAGAGTCTGTGCCAGTCTCAGAGCCGAGGAAATTATTCTCTCCGATGAACCATTTAATTCCAGCGCCCGCAACTGCCTCTGGGGCATAATAAAAAACATTGAAGACCGGGGACCGACGTCTCTCGTTTCTATTGATACAGGAGTGATTTTTCAGGCAATTGTTACCAGAAGGTCAAGAAAGGAGATGGAGCTCTGCGTAGGGAAGAAAATTTTTCTTACCTTTAAAGCATCATCAGTCAATGTATTTAAAGA
>CAZVBB010000289.1:0-1756 GCA_964625285.1 uncultured bacterium
TTTGCGTTTCTCAAAAGGAGGAATGTTTTTTATTCCAATTAATTTGAGAATGGCTAATTCCAGCGATATTTGCCCGCCTCCCACTTTTCTCAATCTTTCCTCGGCATCAGCAAGTATATCGATTGCTTTCTCTGCCTCTTCCATAGTGAACTGCGCTGCCTGATTTTTCAGTCGCGAGAGACTTTCCGGGGGAAGATCAATAAGTCCATTTTCGTCCATCCCGAGATTGGCAACAATTATATTTCTAAAATGCTGAATCAAGCTTTTGAAAAAAAGCTGAAAGTCCTTTCCGTAATCAATGGCGGCGTTAACAATCTCTATTCCCTTTAATCTATCTCCAGAGATTATTGCATCAGTAATTGAAAAGAGGCTTTCTGTAGCAACAACTCCGATAACTGCGTTTACCTCATCTTCTTTTATCTTCCCTTCAGAGAATGATGCTAACTGGTCAAGAATGGATAGAGCATCTCTCATACTTCCATCTGCCCCATTAGCAATGGCAAAAAAAGCTGATTCCTCCACATCCAGCTTTTCTTCTTCAGCAATGAACTGTAACCTTTTGACTAATTCAGGAGCGCCAATTCTCTTAAAATCAAATTTCTGGCAGCGTGATAGAATTGTTAGCGGCACCTTATGTGACATTGTTGTTGCCAGTATGAACTTGACATGTGCCGGTGGTTCTTCCAGTGTCTTAAGCAGAGCATTAAAAGCCTCGGTAGTGAGCATGTGCACTTCATCGATGATATAGATTTTAAAACGGTTATGGTTAGGAACAAGCCTGACATTATCTCTCAATGCTCTGATGTCATCTATGCCGCGGTTAGAAGCTCCGTCTATCTCTAAAACATCAAGGCTTATTCCATTTGCAATCTCCTGGCAGGATGAGCAGTTATTGCATGGCTTGACTGTTATTCCCTCCTCGCAGTTGAGCGACTTTGCCAAGAGCCTTGCGGTGGTTGTTTTCCCCACTCCTCTTGGCCCGGCAAAGGCATAGGCATGAGCCACCCTATCGTTAAGGATTGCGTTTGCCAGCGTGCGGGATATATGCTCCTGCCCTATTACCTCAGTAAAGCTCTGAGGTCGCCACTTTCTTGCTAAAACAATATAACCCATATCAAGCTCAAAAAGGTCTCTAGTGCACCAGCCACCAGAGCACCAGTTTGCAAGTCCACAAGTTTACAAGTTTTACAAGTTGACAAGTGTCCTCTACTCTCTACTCTATGCTCTATGCTCTATGCGATAAGTCTTCAGCCTATCCACTTACTCATTTTTGCACTTTTTATTTTACATTGAGCAATGTGGATTCAGCATTCTTTTAATTGACGAATCATTTAAGTCTGTCTGTAAACGATATTATTTCATCAACGGTTCTTTTTTTGACCTCATCAATCCTTAGTATTAAATCTTTCATCATCTCCCAATCTAAATCAAATGCGTATGCATGTCTTGAAAAGTGCCTGAACCCAAGATACTCTTTTAAATCCTCGCAAGTACTCTTGCTTAATATAGTATATTCTCTTTTTTCAGTTTGCTTTACCATTAGCTCCAGCAATTCTTTGTGCCATTCCTTTCCGTAAGGCATATCCTTATCGATTTTTTAGCGATACGGCTAAATATGTTTTCCAATCCATTATAGAATGAATGCAATAACATAGCTAGTGAACCTAACTCAATAAAATTCGGCTCTTGATTCCTTACTTTCTTCAACAGAGGTTCATATCCTTCAAAGAGTTTTTTAATTCTTTTAAGTTCAAAC
>CAZVBB010000290.1:0-1755 GCA_964625285.1 uncultured bacterium
CTTCTCCTCCTTGCCCCTTCGCCTCCCCGATTCTCCACTTCTCCACGGTCCCTGTCCACGGGTGCACGCCCGGTACAGAAGGGGATAGAGAGAAACGGAATGCGAAGATTCGTGAAGCCGTTCGGCGACACGGATACACTCAAAGCGAAGTTGAGGTGGTCGTCGGACTACATCATTCGACTGTCAGACGGGTCGTAAAATGGGTGCAACAAGGCCATCGGTCATCAAAATACAAGCTCGGACCCGTGGAGTTCCTAGCTGCTGGCGCTACAATAATTTCTGAGAGCAAAATGGAAAAACTTGCGGGTGATAAGGAGCAAGAAGGATGAAAGACCGAGAGCAAATAAAACCGCCGCGTGGCTCAACATCTGAGTAACCATCATTACCGGGAAATTGGCTACAACTATTATCGGGATAATGAAGGTGAAGAAAAGCTGCCAACCCCCACGGAAGATTACGGCAGGGTATCCCGAAAGAGTAAAAAACTCGCTATACAAACCATACAGGGCATACACCTCGGTTACCCAGAAAGATAGCGTCATCACAGCAAGCCCGAAGGCATATCGGATCGCTACGCCACATAAAAGCAAGACGAGAAACAGCGAAAATATCGGCAGGGAGAAAGTAATATTGCCTGCGGTGGCAAGGTAAAAGATAATGAGCAGAGGGAAGACAAGGCTGATGAGGGCGGAGAAACTTACATAGCGCAGAGTGGTAAAAAATTGCGGATCAATTGGCTTGACAAGAATGAAGTCAAGTGTTCCCTCTCGGACGTATTCGGATATCTGAGCGATGTTGGTGCTAAAAAAGGCGCTATAAAGACCATTTATCAGTTGATTTACGGCTACCAGTAAAAGAGTGGTATGGATGTCCCATCCCCCGATGGTCGGGGTATGGAGGAATATCACCTGAAAGAATAGAATAGTTATCCCCAACCGCAGGAGATTCCCTGCTATCTGAATTGCGAAATTGCCCCTGAACTCCATCTCGCGGAGGAAACAATTTTTAAGGAAAAAGACCCAAAGCTTTAGATATCTCACTTTTAGCCTCCCCGAGCAGTATACCTCTGGCAGCCACGGCGCCAAACCCAGGCACCAAGAAGGTAAATTGCCCCAATCCATAAGATTTGTGTTACTAATCCAAACCCCACCTCAGAGATAGTAATTCTCTCCAGGAAGATGTTTATCGGGAAGTATAGTAAGTATGTGAAGGGCAAGAAACGGACAACATGATAAACAAATTCCGGCAAAAGCGCCAGCGGAAAAAGTGCGCCCGTCAAAATCGGGACCAGATAGTCCAGCAGATAATCAAGACCAGTATCTTCCTCCAGCCAGAAGGCCGAGAGGCAGAAGAGATAGTCCAATCCAGTTCCTAAAATGATGCTTAGTCCCACAGAAACCAAAAATAGGGCAATGTAAAGCGGGTTAGTGGGGAAATGGAAGTCTACGGCGAAGAGAAAAATAAATCCCGCAATAAGGATCACGGAAACTAGCGAATAGCCAAAGTTAATCCCTATTTCGCTAAAGAATCGATGCCAGCGATAACCAATGGGGCGGAGCAGGTAATTGGAGAGGGTTCCCTCGCGGATATCCTCGGTCATTGGCCCCCCCAGCGTGGGTGAGACGAAGTCGGTCAATAATGTTACCATAACGTAATAAGTAATCATCATTGATACGGTGAATCCCTCAATCAGTTGGATATCCTGAAAGATGGTCCGCCAGAGAAAAACCACTGCCAGCAAGGGGAGAATTACAC
>CAZVBB010000291.1:0-1753 GCA_964625285.1 uncultured bacterium
GTGTTTTTAGGTGAGGCAACGATACGATTTGGGGTACATTTTTGCTGAGGAAATTTGAGATGACAAAGAGATAAATGTAGCCATAAAGCGGGTAACATCAACCAGCAGTGAAGGATTTATAAAGAGACTGGAGAGGATATTGAGGCGAGACCTTTTCCCAAAGAAAGACGGCCGCCCAAAGAAGAAGGATAATAATAAATAATATGGGAACTGTCCCTATGTTTTCGTTTCATACAAAAGAGGAATTGAAGATATGAGAGAGAAGAGAGGCAGGAGAATACTATTACGCTATACGAAATGGTCTGATATAGATGATTATATAAGGTGGAATTACCCCGAAAACGAATTTTACAAATTTGATGGACCCTGGTATGATCATGCTGGAGATTATAGTGGTTCAATAAAATCCCTGATAAGGGACTTAAAAGAAAATAAGAATCAGAATTGGTGTTTTGAGATTGTAGTTAAGGAAGGAGATATTCACATTGGCGGGCTGAATGTTTCCTATTCAGATAAGGACCCGCATCAAACTCAGATTGGGATTGGTATATACGAAACAAAATTCTGGGATAAGGGATTTGGAACAGAGGCGCTTGCTCTCTTGCTGGATTATCTTTTTTTAGAAAAAGAGTTGACAAGGGTGGGGTTTACTACATGGTCAGGCAATCCAAGAATGATAAAAGTGGGAGAGAAGTTAGGGTTTAGCTTGGAGGCAAGAATACGAAGGTGTATCTATGTTTTTGGTGACTTCTACGATAAGATACAGATGGGAATTTTGAAAGAGGAATGGAAAGAAATAAGGGGACAATTTCTCTGATGATAACGGAGGAACAATAATTGTTGAGAAAAACCAAATATTATTTATATGAAGTAGCGTTGGATAAAGAGACTATTATCTTATTCCATACTTTCCTTTTTAATTACTGTATATTAAAAGGAGAGAATAAAGAGAAGTGGGAAAATGGGATATATAAATCACTTGAGCCTGTCCAGTTTCCAATTTGCAGTGAATTCTGACATTACGAATGTTTTTTGTTTTAAAATGGATGAGGCACTGAAGAAACTCTTCCTATATTTATACAAAACTGGGGGTTTTAGAGAAAATGGCTGAAAAATCGTTGAAGGGTAAAGAAGTGGTATTGCGACCACTGATATGGAAAGATTTGGATGATTATTCAGAATGGGAGAAAGTACATGATTTCATCTATTCTTTTCCAAAAGGAGACTTCGAGAAATCGGATCTCAAGGAGATTCTAGTAAATAGAATAGAAGATTTAGAGGAAGAAAAAGACGGGATAGCTAAACCACCTTATTTACACTTAGAGATTGATAATATAAACGGTAAACATATTGGCTGGGTGAGAATCAGTCGAGATAGAAAAGATGAACCTCATCATAAGGAGTTTGAGGTATTTATAATGGAGAAAAGAGATGAGAATGTTGATATATTAAGGGAAATAATTGAATTATGGGTTGATTATATATTTAAAGAGAAAGGATACACCAGGATTGGTTTTACAACATGGGAAGGAAATAAAACATTTATAACTGCAAGTAAAAAATTAGGTTTTATAGAAGAGGGGAGGATAAGGGAAGGTGTACAAATAAATGAAAAAATCTATGATACAATCAGGATGGGCATTTTATTAGAGGAATGGAGAGAAAGGGGTAAGAATGGTGAATAATGATAAAACTAATTATAAATTGAATCCCTTATACGTTGAATATGATGATAATTACCAATTCCAGGTGG
>CAZVBB010000292.1:0-1752 GCA_964625285.1 uncultured bacterium
CTTTTTAATCCGTGTATCATAATGAATATGCAAATACTTATTACGCTACATATATCACAATAAAAGTAGAAGAAGTTGTAGCAGGTTAATAAATCAATTAGAGAAGGAAATAATGTGCAATGTGAAGACCTGACCCTTTTGCTGATTTATTCACTAAGAAATCTCCATTTTTTTCTTGCCCACTCTCCGGCATAGTTAACGCCTACTCTTTCAGCAACAATAACTCTTTTTGGTTTTTCACCAATGTCGTTGATGTAAATTTTGTTGCTTTCTGTAATGTCAGTACCAGTGTCTTTGGTGGTTATTCCAAGTTCACGACATAGTTTTCCAGGACCGTTAACTTCTCCGCTAATGCCAGAGATGGGCTTTAATCCACGAATTAAAACTGCTGCTGGAAAACCAGCTTGCTCTGTAACAATGTTCAAGCAATGATACATTCCATAAATTAAGTAAACATAGAGCATACCTGCTTGCCCCCACATAATTTTGTTTCTTGGTGTGCAGCCTCGTGAAGCATGGCAAGCCTTGTCTTCTTCTCCAACATAAGCCTCGGTTTCAATAATTTGACCGATTTGGAAACGCTTATTTTGAAGCATAGGAATTTGAGAAGTTCCTATGCGAATTAGCCCCGTTAGAGATAGGTCGCCTTTGGCGACCGTCAGGCGCCTGCGGAGTCTTATCTCTAACGGGGTTAGGGGAAGTTTACAGGGAAACAATTCCGAAGGTTGCGAGGGCGAAGCTCGTGGTAATCCAACAAAGTCATTGTGAGAGTTCGCAGAACTCGTGACAATCCGACCTGAAAGGTCGTTGCGAGGAGCGAAGCGACGTGGCAATCTATTTTGCTTACGCTCGCAATTACAGGAGAGAAAGTGGGGTGACAGTTCGCCGAGGCGGATAGCTTGATCGATAATTAAATATTTTCCTAGAAGCTCCCGGGCTACCTTGACGGTTGGCCGGTCAAAAAAACTTTTACCTAATCTTTTTCCTCTTATTCCTTTTAAAGTTTTGAACATTCGAGGCTTCAACCCCTTACTTTAAATGTACAGGCTGTCACAAAATACGTTCCAGCCTGTGATCAAGGGCGGCATTTTTGTGACGCCCTATTAAATATATCCAAATTTCCGGGAGTTCTCGATTATGCTCCGCGCTGCCTCTTCCGGTTTATCGGTGATACTATAAAGCGACAGGTCTTTCCTGGAAAGACATCCTTCCCCTAACATACTATCTCGCATCCATTTTTCCAATCCCTTCCAATAGTTCGAGCCGAAGAGGACTATGGGAAAATGCTCTATCTTTCCTGTCTGAACGAGGGTAAGGGATTCAAAAAGCTCATCCATGGTGCCAAAACCGCCCGGGAAGATGACGAAAGCCACCGAGTACTTGACGAACATCATCTTACGCACGAAGAAGTAACGAAAGTGGAGGCTTATCGTCTGGTAAGGATTGGGGATCTGTTCAAGGGGAAGCTCAATATTACAACCGATGGAGATGCCGCCTGCCCGGTGAGCCCCTAAGTTAGCCGCTTCCATAATACCCGGGCCGCCACCTGTGATGATGGCTAATCCCGCCCGGGATAGAATCTCCGCAGTCTTTACCGCGGCCTGATAATAAGTATTTTCCTTCCCGCATCGGGCCGACCCAAAAATAGCCACTGCCGGCCCTACCCTGGAGAGAGCATCAAATCCTTCTATAAACTCTCCATGGATTCTTAAAGTCCTCCAGGGATCGGTCTTGGTGAAATCTTCCTTTACC
>CAZVBB010000293.1:0-1731 GCA_964625285.1 uncultured bacterium
GGTGGAGTGCTTTCTTCCCTCGGGAAAGGGATTGCTGCCGCATCTATTGGCTGCCTTCTTGAAAGCAGAGGGGTGAGGGTGAATTTTCTAAAAATAGACCCCTATCTCAATATTAACCCTGGAACGATGAGCCCATTTCAGCATGGGGAAGTTTATGTGACCGATGATGGGGCAGAAACTGACCTTGACTTAGGGCACTATGAGCGTTTTACCAGGGCAAAGATAAGCCAGAAGAGTAACTTCACCGCTGGAGAGATCTACCATTCTATAATCACCAAGGAAAGGAGGGGGGACTACCTCGGCGAAACTGTCCAGGTTATTCCCCATGTAACCAATGAAATTAAGAGATTTATTAAGAGAGTTGCTCAGGGAAAAAGACTGGACGTGGTCATTGTTGAGATAGGGGGCACTGTTGGCGACATAGAAGGGCTCCCTTTTCTGGAGGCTATCCGACAGTTTCCAATTGATATTGGCAGAGAAAACTGCCTTTATATCCATCTTACTCTGGTGCCTTACATCAAAAACGCTAATGAGATAAAAACAAAGCCTACTCAGCATAGCGTGGCGAGGCTGCGGGAGATTGGAATACAACCACAGATACTGCTCTGCCGCACCGAGAAGTTATTTCCCAAAGAGGCAAAGAGAAGAATATCCCTTTTCTGCGATGTTAGTGAGGAAGCTATCATTCAGGCTATTGATGTTGATTCTGTATATGAGGTCCCCCTAATTTTCAGGGAGCAGAAACTGGACAAGACAATCATCAGGCGGCTTGGACTTCCTATGGGGCGAGAGAATCTGTCCCAGTGGGAGAAGATGCTTAAACGGCTTAAGAATCCATCCATCGTCACTGAAATTGCAGTCATTGGGAAATATGTCCGTCTGCGGGACGCTTATAAAAGCATTAATGAAGCGCTAATTCATGCTGGAGCGGAGGATAACTGTTTGGTTAAGACAAGATGGATAGATGCCGAGGAAATTGGAAAAGAAGGGGCAGATGAGCTCCTCAAAGGAGTAAGAGGAGTGCTTGTTCCGGGTGGATTTGGTGATCGGGGAATTGAGGGAAAGATAGAAGCTGTCAGATATGCCAGAGAGAGAAAGATTCCGTTTCTGGGAATCTGTCTCGGCATGCAGTGTGCGGTGATAGAGTTTGCTCGTAATGTCTGTGGGCTTAAGGAAGCCAGCAGCTCTGAGTTTAATCCTAAAACTCCCCATCCGGTGATTGACTTGCTTCCCGGACAGCGAGAAGTCAAGGACAAGAGTGGAACGATGCGACTTGGCTCCTACCCCTGCCAGCTTTCAGCTGGTTCCTTAGCTCGCAAGGCGTATGG
Organism: uncultured bacterium; assembly: GCA_964625285.1. GTDB lineage: Bacteria > NPL-UPA2 > NPL-UPA2 > NPL-UPA2 > NPL-UPA2 > NPL-UPA2. The sequence goes on from CAZVBB010000293.1 coordinate 1,329, forward strand.
AAAAAGGCGGGTCAGGGAAAGACACCGCCACCGCTATGAATTTAATATGCAATATGAGAGACCATTGAAGGAGGCAGGAATGAAGTTGAGTGGACTTTCCCCTGATGGCCGCCTCGTAGAAATTATTGAAATAGGTGAGCACCCGTGGTTTGTTGCCTGCCAGTTTCATCCTGAATTTAAATCAAAGCTGAGCGAGCCACATCCACTTTTCCATGATTTTATTAAAGCGAGTCTATGTGTTACTGAAGACTTATCGTAGAGAGTAGAGAGTAGAGAGTAGAGAGTAGAGTTAAAATCACAATATACAAATTCCCATCACGGCTATAAATCTCTGTAACCTTAAATTAAGTGAGACACTTTGTGTCAAATCACAAACAAATTCCAATACCGAATGACCAAATAC
>CAZVBB010000294.1:0-1725 GCA_964625285.1 uncultured bacterium
TGCTTGATCTATCTAAGAACGACCGATCACTGGTCTGCCAACCAGGGTCCACTTCAGTATTCCCTGCCAAAAGGCAAGATCTGACCACGATGTTCTGACAGATAAATGAACAAGAAATACGAAGGGGTGATGCAATGGCTTATAAAAGGATTATTTTTACGTATAACTATGCGGCCAATTATATTCTTCACATTTTTGCAGTAGCCAAAAGCAGTTACGATTCGGAATACGCTGACCGATATCGCTCAACTGTGCAACCCCAAGACCTAGGGTTCCTTGAAAGCCATAGATATTTGCTGGAATTTGGAAATGGTCAGACAGGCCCTTTCACCCCCCTCTGTCTGTTTCTACCGGCTTATTTGGATCTAAGAACGAAAGATGATTTCGTAAATTATTATCATTCACTAAATAATGGCCTAGAAAACAACAACTTTTCTAAGTTTCTCCAGCGATATCCGATTGATTGGGGAGATCCTTTTTTATCGGCATCTTATAAAGCCCTCATGTTGGAGCTGTCGGATGAAGAATGGGGAAAGACTATCAAGCCATTAATGCCTAAATTTAGGAAAGTCGCACAGATTTTTATCAACAATACTGACGGATATAAGCAGGTATGGAAGCAAGCGGAGCTGGTTCTGAAGGAAAGGGCAGAAAAATGGAACAAGCACTTTGATAAAAGCAATATTATCCAAGAATGGGAACGAATTACAGGGAAGACCTTCCTGAAAGATAAATATTATATCTTACTCTGCTATGCGAATAAGAATGGACCGGATGCCAATTCTTTGAGCTATAATAAGAATATCTTTTACTATTCCTCATCCGATGAATATATCAGAGAATTTGTGAGCCACGAGGTAGGAACACACTTATTGTTTGAACTATTCTACCCAAGTGGATTTGATAGCGAATTTGATCAAGTAAGATACGCCGCCCTCGAATCCTTGGCTATGTTTTTCAATCTTAAAGTTCTGAAATCGGAAGGATTAAGTTATGATTTACCTCAGTTTCGGTGTGGTGAGTTTCTGTCATTATATGGTAAGCATTACTATAAAGGGATAAAACCTGAAGAATTGATGGAACTGACTCTGAAAGAAATGCTTTAATCTCTTACCTAGTAGGTGTAAACCTTAGATAATTTGGTAACACTCCGATACAATTGATTTAAGTTAAATAAACCAAAAGAAAGGAGTGTTACCAGATGCATTGTAACGCAAGACTGACTACCTTTTCCAGAGAGCTTTTAGTTAAGCGGTATATAGAAAGGAACACATAAACATAGGGACACTTCCCATATTATTTATAAATAAGGCTCTTCTTCCACTATTGAGGAAAAGAATCGGTTCTGCCATAGCCTTCCGCTTCTATTATATTTACGGTTTATGTATTGAGTATAAAGCAGATTTGTTCCTCCAATGCCTCTGGCAAGAGATGTTTCTTTTTCAGGTATTGCACGGGTATGTGCATGATTTCCCATTAGACAGTAGGCGAGTATCTTCATTTTGTATTTGTCTTTGTATCGCTGAAGGGTATCAAGATAAAACTGTTTATCTTCATTATCAAAAAAGGCTTTCTCTTTGTTGTTTCCTCTCTGTGTTATATGGTGAGGGTATCCTTCTGCGCCTACTCTTGCAATTCTCGGCATAGGTATTATGCTACACAAAACATTCCAAGGTTGTCAATTAATATGGGAAGTGTCCCTATGTTCTATGTTTTCCTATCGAT
>CAZVBB010000295.1:0-1722 GCA_964625285.1 uncultured bacterium
CTATTGTGTCAAGAAGTGGGTGACCTACGAACTCCACCTTGATTTTCTCGTGCGAATAAAACTCCTCTTCAAACGGAAGGATAACAATCATTTTATCTACCAATCTGGCAATTTTTTTAATCCTTCCTTTTCCCCACGCCCATACCTGAGGACTGATGTAGTAAATAACCTTTACCCCCCTTTTTTTAGCGCGGGAGGCAAGGCGAAGGTTAAAGCCAGGATAATCAATAAGAACTACTCCATCAGGTGCTTCAGCGTCAATGAGCTCTGAAAGGCCCTGAAGGAGCTTCTTTAATCTTTTTAGGTGGGTTAGTGCTTCAGTAAAACCAACTATATCGGTGCCGGTAATATCAAAAAGAATGTTGGCCCCTGCTTCTTTCATTCTCGGGCCTCCCATGCCTACGAGCTCAATGCCGGGAGATTGTTTTTGCAGCGCCATTATTAAATTAGCGGCGTGGATATCGCCAGAGGGCTCCCCTGCGACGATCAGAAGCTTTGGCATTTTATAAAAAGCAGCCCGCTGCTTTTTTTCTTTCGCTTCGGTGAATTTTCCTGACAATGGTAATGGCTAGAGCAAGGTTTTTTCTTCCATCTTCTCCTGAAATGCGGGCAGGTTTCCCATCGCGGACAGAGTTGAGGAAATCGTGGAGCTCTAAGGCAAGGGGCTCTCGTTTTGGAGGGGAAATTTCTTCGTGAACAATTTTCTTTCCTTTTTTCTGGTAGAGGTCTATCTTCTGGGCAATGTAATCCAGAGAGATATAGCAATCGTCCTGGAAAATACGGAGCTTACGCATTTTCTCCTGACTGAGACGGCTGGAAGTAATATTGGCAACACACCCATTATTAAAGGTAATTCTGGCATTGGCAATGTCCTCATCTGCAGAAAGCGCAGTAACTCCCATTGCCTCAATTCGTTTTGGAGTTGAGTTGACCAGGTAAAGAATAATGTCTAAATCGTGAATCATTAAATCAAGCACTACGCCAACTTCAGTTCCTCTCGGTTGATATGGAGCGAGACGGTGTGCTTCAATAAAGCGGGGGGACTTAATCCATTTCTCCAGCTCCATAATGGCGCCATTGTACCTCTCTAAGTGGCCAACCTGGAGGATGACCTTATACTTCCGGGCAAGATGGATTAACTTGTCAGCCTCCATGGTAGTGCGGGTAATCGGCTTCTCAACAAGGACGTTGATTCCTCGTTTCAGGAAGCCGCTTGCTATTTCATAATGGAGATGGGTGGGGACTACAACGCTTACCGCTTCTACCTGTTGGTAGAGAGCCCCAGGGGAAGAAAAAGCATTAGTGTTTTGAAGCTTTGCAATCTTTCTTGCTTTACGGATGTCAATATCAACGACACCGCATAGCTCTGCGCCGGCATTCTCGGCATAAATACGGGCGTGCTCTTTCCCAAGATGCCCCACTCCAATAACGGCAACTTTAATCTTTCTCATAAGCTATTCCCTTTGAGGCAAAATGCAAAAATCAAAAATCAAAATGCAAAATGCAAAATGACAAAGCAAAAATCAAAAATTTTAAATTTTAATATGTAATTTTGATATTTAAATTTTGATATTTTCAGTGCTCTGATATTACCTAACCAATATAGAAATTCCTGCTTCATTGGCTATCTTAATAGCTGTTTTAATGTCTAAAATAATCACTCTTTTCTTCTCTATTGCGAGAACGGTGGCTTTAACCTTGCGCATTAGCCTCAACGTTTTG
>CAZVBB010000296.1:0-1706 GCA_964625285.1 uncultured bacterium
AGGCGGCATCTACAGGAGACTGTGGGAGGCACAGCACCTGGCTAAAGGATGGAAATTCGTCAGTTAGGGTGACCGCATATGAAAGAGGCATCCGTGATGACCCCCCTTGGAAACTGATCCTTACCCATAAATGGGGGGCTGGACACAAGGGGCAAAGGTTGCCATACTGATAATATTGATATCAATTTGAAATCATTATCATTTTTAAGGTCTGTCATTCCTGCGGAAGCAGGAATCCAGATATTTTCTGTGGGTCCTGGATTCCCGTTTTCACGGGTATGACACACAAGGGTTTGAATGAATCAAACCCCTATAATACTTCCGATAGCTAAACCATTACGTACCTGAATCGAAAACCAATAAAAAAACAAAAATTTCCTATTTGCACGCCCACAACCACAATACCTTACAGAAAATAATTGCTATGAGTGCACTACCGAATAAAGAGATTATCCTTATTCAAAAGCCACCTTCCTATGTATTTCAGATTGGCAAAAGTCAGTTTGCCATAGATAGGGAATTAGCTTCTCATATATATGTGAGAATAATTTAAAGCAGGTATATTAAAAATTATGTATGTATGATGCCCCCCAGAATCACATAAGGTGAGAGTCCGCCTCAGACGGATTGGGGAAGGTGTTCGCCGAGGCGGATGGCTTGTTGGTGTTAAAGGTATTTTTTTAGTCCATCATCTGCAATTTTGCCGACAATTTTTTTAACATCTTGTGCTCTATCCCGGGAGCAGATAATGACCGCCTGAGGAGTGGTAACGACAATGAGGCCAGAGACCCCAACTGTAGCAATAAGCTGCTCCTTGCCTATGAGAATACATTGGGATGTATCTATTCCTACAAACTTCCCCTGAATGATATTTCCATCTTTATTCTTTTTATGTATTCTTTCCATTGAAAGCCAGGAACCAACATCATCCCAGTGAAAATCAGCTTTTACTACGGCAATGTTTTTGCTTTTCTCCATAATGCCATAATCAACTGAAATATCCTCCAGTTCTTTATATACTTCCTTAATAATTTTTTTCTTGTGAGAGACCCCGCGAGCAGCAGATATCTTTTTTAATCCCTCGTAAAGTTTGGGCATATGCTCTTCAATTGCCCCAAGAATACTCTCCACCTTCCAGATAAACATTCCACTGTTCCAGAAATATTTCCCGCTCTGAAGATATTTTTTTGCTTTCACCTCATCGGGCTTCTCTTTAAATTTCTTAACTGTGTATATTTCAGCGTCTTTTCTGACTCCTGGAATTTGAAGCTTCTCCCCGCTTTCTATGTATCCATACCCAGTCTCCGGACGGGTAGGCCGGATTCCAATGATAACCAATTTTCCTTCCTTCGCTACCTTTGCCGCCACTCCTATAGTGCGCAGGAACTTTCTTTTCTCTCCTATCAAATGGTCAGCAGCAAGCACTACCATTATTGCTTTCTTATTTATTTTTTTGATGGCTATGGCTGCCAACCCGATTGCTGCGGCTGTGTTTCTCCCAAATGGCTCAAGAATGAGATTACCCCTTCTCAGTTCTGGTAACTGCTTTTTTATCCCCCCGGCTAACTCTCTTCCTGCAACAACAAAAATATCATCACTGCTGATAAGGGGGCTTATCCTCTTTGCGGTTTCTTGAATCATTGTTCTTCTGCCAGTAATTGGGAGAAGCTGTTTTGGATGTATCCCCCGACTACGAGGCCAGAATC
>CAZVBB010000297.1:0-1703 GCA_964625285.1 uncultured bacterium
GCAGATTACCCCTTATCCGATGAAAATGATACAACCGTTCTAACGTGATAGTAATAGCTATTACTGAACACAGGAGAATTGGCCACATTAAGGGACCACCTCTTAAGAAAAATTCAAACATAGAAACCTCTATTTCCCATAATTTATTGTTTTAACAGATTCGATTACCTCCTCTCATGGATTTTTCAATCTTTATTATATCCATAATCAATTCTGCTCGTCAATATCTGGCAAACTTGTCAATGATATTTATTGAGGTCTCTGAAAAAATACCCAGAGACTTCTAATTTCAGAGATTTCGGATTTTTTCAGAAATCTCTTATTGACATCTATTCCTGAAAATGTAATAGTAAGTTCCACAGGGAGAGGTGGCCGAGCGGTCGAAGGCAGCTGCCTGCTAAGCAGTTGTAGGGGCAACCTTACCTCGGGTTCGAATCCCGACCTCTCCGTTAATTTTCAATTTTTTGTTTCGCCTTATCAAAACTTGCCGGTATTACTTTACACACAATTACAAAAATTGAATCTGGAGCGACCCCCGATCCAAGAATTGAAACCGTTAAAAAAATCGCGGACGCTCTTGGCATTTCACTCGATGATTTAATAGAGTAATTTTTATGCCATCAACAGCTAAAGAAAAAACCGAAAATAAAAATGGCTCGGCGTTTATTAAAGAAGTAGCCAAGTATTTTATGGATTTTTTGGAGACCGATTTTCACAAAAGAAAAAATCCAAAACGAAGCATTCAGTTGCAGTGACCTGCACCCTAAAACTGTGCCACTTGTAAGTTGAATTTAATAGTGATAACATACTACAAGGAGATGTGGTGATGAGAAGCAAGAGGTTCACGGAAGAGAAGATTATAGGCATTCTAAAAGAGTATGAGGCAAGCCTAGCAGTTAATGAACTGGGGCGTAAATACGGCATAAGTAATACCATAAAAAGACAGAGCGATTATATAGAGAAGAAAAGCTATCTTTATGTATAAGGCGCAGGAAGAAGTATGCCTCACTACTACGCGCAGATATCCCAAGACCCAAGCATCCGAATCATATATGGAACATGGACTTCATGAAAGATGCTCTTTCAAATAGTAGGAAGATAAAAGTACTTATTATAATAGATGAATATTCAAAGAAGTGTTTCCATGTGGAGGTGGATACTTCTATAACCGGTAAAAGAGTATGTGAGATACTTAATAGAACGGCCTTTATAGAAGGGTTTCCTGAGATTATTATGATTGATAATGGACCGGAATTTATAGGCAAAATCCTGGATGAATGGGCATATAGGCGTGGCATTAAACTCTTTTTCATTACTCCCGGTAAGCCAGTAGAGAACTGTTATATCGAAAGTTTTAATGGTAAATTCAGAGATGAGTGCTTAAATGAACATTGGCTTACGAGCTTAGGGCATGCAAGGAAAGAAATCGAAGACTGGCGCGTCGATTATAATGCTGAAAGGCCACATAGTTCGATAGGATATCTTACTCCAGAAGAGTTTTTGAGAAAGGAAAACGAAAAAATCGCACGAGATTTAACCATAAAACCATTAACACAAGCTTTATTAATTCCAATTTCTTAGTGGTACTATAAATGGAGGTAGGTCACAAAAACAATTTAAGGATTTCATTATGATTCAGAAAAATATGAATTCATTGCCAATATGGTTTTTTGAAAATCTCTTAAGATATAGAGAAATTTGTC
>CAZVBB010000298.1:0-1700 GCA_964625285.1 uncultured bacterium
GACCTAAGAAGCTCCGATGAGAGCATCTGCTCAGTAATAGCAGCACTCTCCTCGTAAGTAAGCTCCTGGAGATATTCTGCCCTTGCCCGTTCACTCTCTATCAGGTACTGTTTCGGATTCTTTATCATTCGCCCTCTCCCCTCCGGGAAGAAGAGATTTTCTTTTTGCTCAAGCGGTTGGAAATTAGCTCAATTGATTTAATTTCCCGGGCCATCTGTTCCAATTTGGCTCTGTCTTTGGATTTATGTTTAGGCTCCCAGCCGTGTTTCCATGGTTTGCACAGGGCACATCCTGAAGATTTTCTGTCTTTATATTTTGCCATCTGTTTTTACTTTTTCTCCATAAGCTCTTTTTTAATATCCCTTTTCCATATGCAGAAAAATTTCTTGAGGTTACTCATCGTGCAGGGGCGAGTGAGGAGATGAATATCTGGCACATCATCTGAAAAGTCATTTATCCTCTCCATGGCAACTTCAAGCCAGTAAAGGTCAAAGCCAGGATCCTTTTTGCGAGCTTTTCTAATGAGCTCATTTTTGTTGAAGAGAAATCAAGGTCATTGCTTTTCCTGTGCTTAAGACAAAATAAAAGGCGGATAGGGCTGCTCCCCCGGTGAGATAAAAAGCTTCCTTATCGGGTAAATTACTAACGAGGTTGAGTATTTTTTTCTGCGGGTTTGTTAATATCTCCAAGTTCTTCCTCCCAGAATGCTTTTACCTCTCTGGGTAAAAAGTTTTTTATACGATTGAAAGACTCAAAAAATTCTAAAGGTTTGACTATCCCTAAAAGCCTTTTAACATCGGAAGCTCTTCCCTTTGAAAGGATTTGCTGAATATACATATCCAGATGAGCCTTATTAGAAAGGTCAAGTTCTGCTCCATCTTTTAAAAACCAGAATAATCTTTTTTCAGCAACAGTTTTCATATAAAAGCGCTTCCTCTCATTTGGACTCAATGAGTTACATTATATCATGAAACCGCGATTTTTTTATAGGAAAAGGGATTTCCGCCCCCAAGCGAACCTATTGGATTTTTGATATTTGAATTATGACCGTTACTTCAGTTCCTTGAGATGGCATTCCTTCTGAGTTTAGTTCATACCCTGATTGATCGGATTCCCTGATAAAGAGCTCTCTTAAAGCTTTCTGTTCTAAAGGAAACATCGGACAAAGCCTACAGTCCACATCTGGTGGTTTATCAAAGACTATGTGGTCAAAGTAAGGGGAGCCCAGGAAAATAAAATCTCCTATTTCCAACTTATCATCCGCCAAAACCAGTTTCTGGGCAGGTATCTTTCTTCTATCCCACTTAACAAATACAACCAATTTTGCATTTTGCATTTTGCATTTTGCATTTTGCCTGTGCCAGAGCTCATCCCACAATTTCCAATCTAAAAGGGAGATTGCCTTCTGTAAATCAGCAAGCCTTACATCAGCGGTAATCGCTGATTCTTCCTTCAACCATCTATATCCATGAAGATATATTAGATGCTGCACCCAACCCTCCCTCTTCTGGACTTCCGCATCAAAACGAATTTCTCCACCAATAGTATCTACAATAACACCTCCTAATTGGTAGAGGCCTTCCTTCGGCATTAGGGGCGGGCGGGGCACTTCTTTCTCTCGTGTAATAAGATTGTGTCCTGCAAAGATGATTGCTCCTGCTATAATTAAACCTAAGAATAATTTCGTCTGCTTAGTCATA
>CAZVBB010000299.1:0-1689 GCA_964625285.1 uncultured bacterium
CTGGCTTTCATTAGTCTTTCCCTGAGCTGTTCTCTTCTCCAATTAAGATGATAGAGCAGCGCATTCTCTATTGTCTTTCTTCTTTTGCTAAAAGAGGCCCTGACAATGGAGAAAAAGAAACCCTCGTCTTTCGTCTTTACCAGCGGATGCGGCATCACAATCATTTTTACGAGAGCAGAATCAACCTGCGGCTGTGGGAAAAAAGCCTCCTTCCCTACCTTACAAATTAGTTCGGTAATGCAGTAGTACTGGCAGATAATAGAAAAAGCCCCATAGGACTTCGTTCCCGGGTGAGCAGTTATCCTCCCTGCCAGTTCTTTCTGCACCAGAATCACTAACAGGTTAGGTGCGGGCTTTTGCTGAAGGAGGTTAATGATAATAGTGGTAACAATGTAATAAGGAAGATTGGCGACTACTTTAACTGCGCTAAACCTTGAGGGTTTCACGCTTAGCAATTCAAGGAGTCCTTTTATCCCTATTTTAAGGATATCCCCTCGCACAATTCTAATATTGTCAAATTGGGCAAGCCGCTCGGTAAGTAAAGGGCTCAGTCGCTCATCGATCTCAACAGCAATGACCTTTGCAGCAAGCGGGGCAATTCTCTCAGTCAAGCTTCCGTTCCCGGCTCCAATCTCAATTACCAGATCATTTTTAGTTAATTCACTTGCCCCAATTATTTTTTCAAACGCTCGATTGTCAATAAGAAAATTTTGCCCCAACTTCTTCCGCGGTCGTATTCCATATCTTTTTAGAAGCTCGCTCTCATTGTCAATCATGAGGCTCCATTACCCTCTTCCTTCTGCTATAGCATAATTCGGACATATGACTTATTCCTTAAGGCATTCAGCCATTCCTGGTAACGTTGTTCCATTTTGCGAGCAAAAAGAGTTCTTCTGATTTCTCTTTCCACCTCTACTAACTCTTTCTGCCGCTCCTCAACGTGGGCATCCAGCCTAAAAATGTGCACTCCTGCTGGAGTTGTAATGGGGTCACTAAACTCACCCACCTTCAGAGCAAAAACAATTTTTCTAATCTCAGGGGGCAACTCCCCCTCCATTATTAGCCCTAATACTCCTCCAATCTCAGCCGTTGGTCCATCAGAATGTTCTTTGGCAAGAGAGGCAAAATCCGCCCCTTCTTTTAACTTCTTCAATAGCTCAGCACCTTTTTTCTCTGCCTCTGCTAGTCGGCGGTTTTCTCCTATCCTGATAAGAATCTGGCTTATTGCTACCTGTGGAGGAGCCCGAAATCTCTCTTTATTTTCCTGGTAAAACGCCTCTATTTCTTTATTCTCAATCCAAATATGATCACTCACTTCCCTTTTAACCAAGGCCGCAATAGCAATCTCTTCGGCAATATTTTTGCGAAATTCTTCTTCGGTAAGCCCCTGTCGCTTAAGAGCAAGTTGAAACTCTTCTTCTGATGCAAATCTTTCTTTAATTGTGCTTATCCCTCGCTCAATTTCTTCTTGAGTTGCTTTTATACCTCTTTTTTTTACCTCATTCTGCAGGAGTTTCTGCTCAACAAGTCTATCAAGGAAATAAGTCTGAACAGCGCCCATCTCCTCCTTTGGTATCCGTTGTGCTGCTCCACCTAAGTTAGCGGCAATAAACTCTTCCAGCTCGCTCATTGTAATAATTTCGTCCTCAACTACTGCAACAATCCTATCTACTACCCTTGCCTCGCTGA
>CAZVBB010000300.1:0-1681 GCA_964625285.1 uncultured bacterium
ATGAAGAATCGTCTGGCTTTAGTTATATTGGTTACCGGCTTTAGTGGTATCGTTGCCCAGATACTGCTTTTAAGAGAATTGCTTATTACCTTTTTAGGTAACGAGCTCTCTATCGGAATTATCCTTGCCAACTGGCTAATCCTGGAAGCATTCGGGTGTTTTTTTATAGGTAAAAGAATTGATTATATTAAAAATAAAATTGGGGCACTCGTTGGCGTTATTCTGTTATTTTCTATATCTTTACCGATAGCGATTTATTTAATCCGTCTTTTAAGAGAAATCCTGGGAATTGCCATAGGTGAAGGAGTAGGATTATTACCAATTTTAATTTCCACTTTTTTTATACTTCTGCCAGTAAGCCTCTCTCACGGTGCATTATTTACTTTTAGTTGCGAAATCTACTCTAAACTTTCCAAGTCAGCTCTTTCCCCGGTGGGTAAGGTTTATATCTATGAGATACTCGGCACAAGCGTGGGGGGGATTGTTTTTACCTTTCTTTTGCTTCCCTTTGTTCATTCATTTCAAATAGCGATTGGGTTGGCGCTGATAAATTTTTTTGTGTGCCTGGTTTTAGTTGTCCCCCTGTGGCACACCGGAAAACTACCAAAGCTCACCTGCGGTATATTGGCTATATTTTTGTTTTTATCCGGCTATTTTATCCTCGGAGGTGGTGCGGACAAACTTCATCAACTCTCCATAGAGGGTCAATGGAGAGGTCACAATGTGGTCCATCACCAGAACTCCGTTTATGGCAACATCACTGTTACCGAGAGCCAGGATGGCAAGCAATATACTTTCTTCTCAGATGGTATTCCCACTATTACCACCCCTATTCCAGATATAATATCTGTAGAAGAATTTGTCCATCTGCCGCTCCTTACTCATCCCCACCCCCAGGATATACTCATCATAAGAGGTGGTGCCGGAGGAGTAATCAATGAGATATTAAAACATCCCTCAGTGGAGAGGGTGGCCTATGCTGAACCTGACCCTATGCTCCTAAAGATAATCAGGAAATTTCCTGACCCTCTAACAGAGACAGAGCTGAACGACCCAAGAGTAAAAGTTAAACATATAGATGGTCTGCTTTATCTTAGAAAGACAGAACAGAAATACGATTTAATTTTGGTGGGTTTGTCAGACCCATCTAATTTACAATCAAACAGATTCTTTACCAAAGAGTTTTTTCAGTTAACGAAAAATCGCCTAAAAGAAGATGGTATATTAGTTATCGGTTTGCCATCTTCACTGGCATTCTTAAGCGCCAGCGGGGAATTAAATAACCTCAACGCCTGTATTATGAACACCCTTAAAAGCGTTTTTCCATATGTCCGAGTAATTCCCGGAGACGTCAGAAATCTATATCTTTCATCAAATGCCCCGGAGATCTCTCTAATTGATTCAGCGCAACTCATTGATAGGTTGAAGGAGCGTAATCTCCAGGTAAGTATCTTAATCCCCAAACATATTGAGCGGAAGCTACACCCCGGATACCTGGATTGGTTTTTGGGCTCGGTAGAAGAAATCACATTGAAGATTAACAGGGACTTTCAACCAAGGGGATTATTTTACAGTATTTCCTACTGGAATGCTCTATTCTCCCCTTACATGAGAGGGCTTTTCAGATGGCTGGGAAAGATAAATTTACAGGTTTTTTTTGTTCTCATTTCTATACTTACGG
>CAZVBB010000301.1:0-1680 GCA_964625285.1 uncultured bacterium
CCTTTAGAAAAACTTTGTGTCGTTATTTTTTTTATCCTCCTTTCCCCTTCCCACCCTTCACCTAACACCCAAGACCTAAGACCTAAAACCTAAGCGTAGCGGCGGGAGTAGGATTCGAACCTACGGTACCCTTTAAGATACACCTATTTTCGAGACAGGCCTGATAGTCCACTCCAGCATCCCGCCTTAGCGATTACTTTTCAAGAAACTGGCTCAGGCCGAGATATCTCTGCTTCGTAGGCTTCAAGCACTTTTTCCTGGATGTATTCCCGACACTGGCTTGTAATTGGGTGAGCCAGATCCCTGTGTTCGCTTTTTGAGGCTGTTTCTGACTCCATAGCTGCAGGAACAGGAGGCATCTCTTTACCGCATCTATTGCAGAATTTGCTTCTGATCTCATTTTCAAATCCGCATTCAAGGCACTTCTCGCGCACCTTTCTTGAAGGCATAGCGACAAATAATCCCTTTTTCCCATCAATTACCTTGACATCGCGGACGACAAATTCGCCATCAAAGGTTAATGTTACATATGCTTTCAGTCTTCCTTCACGGTCCCCCATTGGTCGCACTCTAATTTCTGTAATTTCCACTTTGCATTCCTCCATGCCTATGTTTTGCCTACCTCGTAGCATAGGAATTTCAATCCTATGCTTGATTACACCGATTAAAAAACAGATTACACAGATTAAAGCCACTTAAAATATCTGCGTAATCGTCATTAAAAAAAATCTGTGTAATCAGATTGCCGAATAAAATGAGGCATATTTTGTCTTCATTTTACTGGCTCAATTAGGCAGCTTTTCCTTAACTATTTTCACTCCTTCCAGAGATGTTTTCACTACATAGACAACCTCCTCTTGAACTGCCATCGCTATTTTCTCTGCCTGTGCCCTCTGACGGACAATGCCAAAAACAACAGGACCGCTGCCAGACATCAGCACTCCTTCTGCTCCGAGAGACCTGAGCTTGTCCTTCATTATCCCTATTACTGGGTACTCCTTAGTTGTCACCTCCTCAAATCGATTGTAGAGAGCTTTCTCTAAATTTCCCTCTTCCAGGCAAGATAAAACTGTTCTAAGCCTGCTTCTTTCGTTTATTAAGTTTAAGCTTTGATAAGCATTGCGGGTTAGGATGCTAAATTTTGGCACGAGGAGAATAAGCCAGAAGTGTTGCCAGTCGGCAAGAGATGTTATTTTGTCTCCTCTTCCTGTGCCTACCGCTCTTCCTCCTGAAATGAAAAAAGGAACGTCGGCGCCAAGTGATGCAGCAAGCTTCATAAGATGTGCTCTGGAGAGATTTAATTTCCATAGTTCATTCAGCCCCATAAGTGTTGCCGCAGCATTGCTTGACCCACCTCCCAATCCTGCTGCCACCGGAATCCTTTTTCTAATCTCAATCCTCACTCCCTTTTTTACTTTACAGCTCTCAAGTATAACATTTGCAGCCTGGTATGCTAAATTCGCTTTTCCGGAAGGAGCCTTACCTTCCAGTGATACAACTTCTACTCCCTGATTTGTTGTCTCTATTAGAGAAAGTTCATCACAGAGGTCAATTGCCTGCAGTACCGTTTCTATTTCATGATAACCATTGTCTCTTTTCTTTAAAACATTGAGGAATAGATTTATCTTGGCAGGTGAGATAACTTTTATCTCTTTCATAGAATTAAAAATTCCCAATTAA
>CAZVBB010000302.1:0-1674 GCA_964625285.1 uncultured bacterium
TATTGCCCGCGAGAGAGAGAAAAAACAGGAGTTTGAGTTACGGCGAGCAGAACTGGCAAAAATAACTCAGTTAACTGAAATGCATTAAGATTAAACAAGAAAAAGGCTCTTGAGCATTCATAACCCAAAGAATTTAATGATGGGGGAAGGAAAATGAAAACAATGGAAAAAAAGAATCAGAAATATAATTGAGAAAGTTTTTATTCAATCTAAAGTCACACTTGAAAATATAATTCTATTTGGTTCTCGAGTAAAGAGAAATTTTGAGGAAGAAAGCGATTTTGATATTTTAGTTACTATGAAAAATGACATAAATACAGAACAAAAAAGAGAGCTCTGGAAAGATGTTTATTGCAAACTTCATAAAGATTTTCCATATACTTCTTTTGATGTAATTATCAAAACTATGAAGGATTTTTAGGATGAAAAAGATGTTGTAAATACAATCTCAAACATATATTAACGGGACAAAAATATGAAGAAAGAGATTATTTTAAGATGGCTCTATATTGTGTTTCCAGCCTATTAGATTTGTTTATTGCCAATTTCAGTGAATATGAAGATATTGCAAAGAAAGCCTTTGAAAATAAATTTAGGATACATATAGAAGATTTTTTGAATCAATCACAAAAAAAGCACAAGTGTTGAAAAATGACTGACAGAAGATATGGTGCTTTGTCAACTAAATAACGGTTCGGGGATTAAAGACATAAGGAGAAAATTAGCATGATAACAGTAGGAATTGCTGGTACAGGCTTCTATCTTCCAGAACGTATCCTCAATAATGCTGACCTGGAGAAGATGGTAGATACCAATGATGAATGGATTGTTTCCCGCACTGGTATCCGTGAGCGGCGTATTGCCTCTGACAGAGAGGCAACTTCAGATCTGGCAATACGAGCTGCCCAAGAAGCACTGAGAGACGGCTCCATAGACCCTGAAGAGATTGACCTGATTATCGTATGCACAAGCACTCCTGATATGCTCTTTCCTGCAACAGCATGTATTGTTCAGGAAGCTATCGGAGCAAAAAAAGCAGGAGCATTTGACCTTGAGGCTTGTTGCACAGGGTTTGTCTATGGGTTGTCTGTTGGTAGCCAATTCATCAAGGCAGGAACATATAAAACAGTGCTGGTTATTGGCGCCGATGTTTTCTCCCGTATTATTGATTGGACTGATAGAAACACCTGTATTTTATTTGCTGATGGCGCCGGAGCAGCAGTCTTGAAACCGGCAAATAAGGATAAAGACAAGGTGATTCTTGCCACACAATTGGGAAGCGATGGGTCATTAGCCAATCTTATCGCTCAACCCGCTGGCGGCTCGCGTCAGCCAGCAACTTATAAAACAGTTGAAGAAAGATTACATTATTTAAAAATGGATGGCCAAGCGGTATTTAGGTCTGCAGTGGGAATTGCGGAAAAGACAACAAGGGATATTTTAGAGGAATGCAATCTCTCCGTTGAGAATATTGACTGTCTTATCCTGCATCAGGCCAGCGCTCGCATTCTGAAGGCAATCGCCAGTAGGCTAAGACTGCCAGACAGTAAGTTATTCATAAACCTTAACCGCTATGGAAATGCCTCTGCTGCTTCCATTGCTATTGCTCTTGCCGAGGTGGCACGCGAGAAACAGTTGAAAAAAGGAAGTATTGTTGCTATAATTGGTTTTGGC
>CAZVBB010000303.1:0-1672 GCA_964625285.1 uncultured bacterium
AAAGGATTTACCGAAAGATACAACGTAAACAAGCTGGTTTATTTTGAAGAGACACGAGACATAACTGCTGCTATCGCCAGAGAAAAAGAAATAAAGAAATGGCGAAGAGAGAAGAAGGATCAATTGGTAAACCGGATGAATCCAAACTGGAAAGACCTAATTTCTGGATGGTAAGGATTTCTCCTATCGTCGAAACAAGGATTTCTCCGGAGCCTGCCCTGAGCGTAAATGCTAAGATTCCTCGCTTCGCTCGGAATGACAGAAGTGAAAGAATCGGAATGACAGAAGCGAAGGCGTCGGAATGACAATATGGGTGTGAATGCTTACTAAGGGATAGGCTCATTTACGGAAGGGGGTTTTCCAGCTCCGCCAGAATTGTGAACCATGGACTTCTAACTCCTGGCTCCTGAATAGTTAAAGAATGCCCTTAATTTCCACAGCGTCCTCCAGCGGTCCAATTAAAGCTAAATTTAAATTTTCATTCACAAAAATTTTATTGGCTATTCTCTGCACATCCTCTGGTTTTATTTTCTTGATCTTTCCCGTAACCTCAACAGGAGTAAGAGTCTTGTCCAAAAGGAGTTTATTTTCTCCCAGCCAGTGCATGTAAGCATAGGTGCTCTCAAGGCCAAGGATAATCTGTCCAATAATAAATTCCTTTGCTCGTTCAAGCTCCTCATGAGAGACTATCTCTTCTTTAAATTTACGCATCTCCTTTAAAATTATATTTACAGATTCAGATATTTTTTTGTTGTCAACTCCTGCAGAGATAACCAACATGCCAGTATCATAAAATCCGCTAATGCTTGAATGAATCTCGTAGGCGAGCCCTCTTTTTTCCCTTACTTCATTAAAAAGCCTTGAACTCATATTCCCACCAAGAATTGTATTAAGCACTATGGCGGCATATTTGTCGGGATGGTCTCGATGAAGCGCTCTTCCTCCAAGACAGAGGTGCGTCTGCTCAGTATCCTTTGTTTTAACTTTTACCTCAGGCTCTGATTGCTTCTCCACCACACCACTGAAGTGATTGCGCTGACCATCGGGAAGAAAAGAAAAAACCTTTTCTATTTTACTAACTACTTCTTCGTGTTTAATATTTCCAGAAACAGCAACTACTATATTAGCCGAATTATAGAACTTGTTTTTATAGTCAAATATTTCGTCTCTTTTCAACTCGGCAATCACTTCTTCTTTTCCAGCAATCATGAAGCCTAATGGCTGCCCGGGCCAGAGAAGTTCATTAAAGAGATCATGAACGTATGCGGAAGGAAGGTCGCGGTACATTTTAATCTCCTCCAGAATAACCATTCTTTCCCGTTCAATATGCTCATCCTCTAATAGCGGATTAAGAATCATATCGGAGAGGACATCAATAGCTATGGGAAGATGGCGGCTCATTACCCGTGCCAGATAGCAAGTTGCCTCTTCAGCAGTAAAGCCACCGAGGCTTCCTCCCCTTCCTTCAATTTCTTCTTTAATTTGATGATATGTCCTTTTTTGTGTTCCTTTAAACAGCAGGTGTTCAAGAAAGTGAGAGATGCCATTGTTTTCTCTTGTCTCAAACCTTCCTCCTGCTCTTATCCAGAAACCAATGCTCGCCGATGCGCTCTGCGGCATTCTATGAGTGACAATTATAAGCCCATTACTAAGAGTTGTTTCCGAATACATT
>CAZVBB010000304.1:0-1659 GCA_964625285.1 uncultured bacterium
TCAGGGCACTACATTTTCTCTATTATGTAAGGTGTGCAGTGCCTCGTGACTTGTAAAATGTCGTAGATTTTCCTCGCATGTTTAGACATCCTCGAAGGAAGCCCGTAGCGAATCTTTTTACTTTTGTCATAAAGAATGCTCGTCTGAACCCCGATCAAGCTTCTCCTGATCTCCTCCGGACTGAGATTAAGAAAATCCAGGAGAGGAATGGATTTGCCTCCGATGGTATTGACGGCCTGTTTTGTCAGGACTTAAAGACATTACTGAAACAGACGATTGATGTTTGGAATGGGTATCATAAGGGGCAGATGCCCTGGAAGATTTGGTTTAAGGAAAAGGAGCGGGTAATCCCAAGGATAATTGAGTTACTATCATTGCCGATTGAGCATAAGGATAGCCGGCGCGTCCGTAAGCGGATAATAAAACACAATCAGGAGTTATTCATCTTCCTGGATAATCCCCTGATTGAGCCGATGAATAATCGGGCTTAAGCGGCAATTGAGACCGAATGTTATTATGAGAAAGATAACCCTTGGCAACCGTTCGGCTCCAGGTGCTTTCAACCATGCGGTGATAATGAGTATAATTCAGACCGGCATCTTGAATGGCATCGAGCCATAAGATACTCCTCGGCTTTATCAGTAAAGCCTGTCCTAAAGCGGAGCCGAAGGGCATTTAACATAGCACTCATTGAATTACCCAAAATAAGGTCGCCGTAAACCTATTCCTGACAGGCCTGCCTAGCTTGCTCAGGGGTTCAGGAATTGAAAAGCCGAGGCTAAACCTTAAGCTCATAATGGGAGAGCCAATCTTTTGGAAAAACTTACCTATTACCAAAACCACATTGAGAATGTCGGTCAAGAGAAGTATCTTGAGTGGTGTCCGGCTATCCCCGGCGCCCTTGAGGATGGAGCTAATGATGAGGTTAAGCAGCATAAAAAGAATGTCCCCGAAGATTATCCTCGCATAGGGCACTCCCAATGCCAGGACATTTTCCTCTGCACCTATAATGCGGAAAAGCGCTGGTGAGAGTGCCAGTCCCAGGGTCATCATGCCCCGCGGCTAGTACCACACTCAAAATCAAGCCCTGATCGACCACACGGGTTACCCTTCGTTTCTGGCCCCGGTATACCTGGCCACCAGTGCCTGAGCACCGGTGGAGATGGCCATGACAAGGACCAGGACGATCATCAAGATAAAGTGGCCCATCCCGACCACCGCCAGCGGCTGCGGGCCCAAAGCCCCACCATCATCGTGCCCACAATCCCTACCGTCGTCTGCAGCAAGGCGGAGATGACGATGGGTCAGGAGAGGTAAATGATGTTCCTTACTACGTGCCCTCGGTCAGATCTCTTATACTTGTCATTAGCTTTCTTCCCTGGGTAGATGGTGTACAAGGCTCTAGTGTGTCGGCTCTATGAAGGTGGAAACTTTGGAGCGTGCAAGCAAAGGCGGGGGCCTAAGATAAAGTGCCTTCCTCAGAGACAGACTGGACAGCAATTAGAGCCTCTAATTTTCCGAGTTCCCCCTCAAGCATCCGGTAGCAATGTTCTTCTTGCGGGAACTTGCCAGATCTAACCTCTTCTGCGTAATCATCGAAAGCCCTCTCAATGATGCCACTGAGGTTGGCATATTTCTTGACAAACTTCGGTGTGAAGG
>CAZVBB010000305.1:0-1653 GCA_964625285.1 uncultured bacterium
AGCGAGCTTGAGAAAGAAGAAAGAAGCCTTCTCTTTTCTATTATCAGTCCTGAGAAAGCTGCCCTTATTCTGCCAGAAATGGAACCGGCATTGAGGGGAGAACTATTCAAGGAAATGGAAGAAACGACCATCTCCCGTATCTTAGAGAAGATGCCTCCTGATGATGCAACCAAAATTTTAGAGGAGTTTCCTGAGGAGTGGAGACAACAACTACTTGGGTTTATGAGGCGGGAGAAAGCTGAAGACGTTGATGAGTTATTAGGATACAAAGAAAATACAGCGGGAAGGATAATGACTCCCAACTTCTTCTCCCTTCATTCAGAGATAAACGTTACCGAAGCAATAGAGAAACTGCGGAAAACAAATATCCATGATATTCCCTATGTATACATTACCGACGATGGCTACCTTGTCGGAGTTCTCTCGCTAAGAAACTTGATTGCCGCTGCTCCAGACACCAAACTAAGTAAGATTGCCAAAAAAGACATTGTGCGCGTAACAGTTGAAGTTGACCAGGAAGAGGTGGCAAATCTGGTGAGAAAATATGACCTCCGGGCAATCCCTGTCGTTGACCTGACAAACAAGCTGGTTGGAATAGTAACAGTTGATAATATACTGGACATTGTCACAGAGGAGGCAAGCGAAGATATTTATCATATGGCAGGGATAAAGGAGGACGGCTTGCTTCACCACCCTATCTCTACCGTTACTCGCCTCCGGCTTCCCTGGCTTGTTATCTGTCTCATTGGTGGACTGGTTGCTGCGGGGGTAGTTGGAATGTTTGAAGAGACTATTACTGCTGTAGTTATACTCGTTGCCTTTGTACCGGTGATTATGGGTATGGGAGGTAACATTGGGACACAATCCTCAACGATTGTTACCAGAGGATTAGCTACCGGCAGCATTGACATAAGAGATGCGTGGGGACTTCTATGGCGAGAGCTGCGCGTTGGATTATCAATTGGAGCTATCTGTGGAGTTGCTCTCGGAGTAATTGCTCAAATATGGAAAGGAACCCCGCACCTGGGAATAGTAGTAGGAGCTTCAATGGCCGCCACCATTGTGGTAGCCGCTACCTTAGGAGCAATGCTTCCTATTCTTTTTCAACGTTTTGGAGTGGACCCGGCAGTAGCTTCGGGCCCTGCGATTACTACCGTCAAGGACATTACCGGGCTTCTTATCTACTTCGGCATAGCTACTCTGATTATGGGCATATAAGAACATAAATAGTCACCAGAGCACCAGGCACCAGAGCACCAGTTCGCTTAACCGTGGTTATCTGTAGTGGCAAAGCTTGCTTTGCTTTTAATCAGGTATCGGTGGGGCAGAGGGCATAGAGTAGAGAGCATAGGACACTTGTTAACTTGGTAATTGGTAATTGGTAATTGGTAATTTTCCTTTCCTAAACAATTTGCAATTTACATCATCGTTTTAATCTCGTTCCTTTCGAGCAGGCGATGAGTGCCTTTGGCACAATTTGCAATTTTCAATTTACTGGACTTGTCAACTTGTTGACTGGTGCTCTGGTGCTCTGGTGGCTGGTGCTCTGGTGTACTGGAGAACTTTTTGAGATGGCTATACGGGAAACTGAAGCAATTGTCATTCGGGTGAGAAAATGGGGGGAAGAAAACCTCATAGTTACATTCTATGGAC
>CAZVBB010000306.1:0-1651 GCA_964625285.1 uncultured bacterium
GAAAAAAGGCAATAGAATCATTGCGAAACATAGGAAAGTGAAAAGCGAGGAAAGGGTTCAAGGGGTCAAGAGGCATAGGGCATAGGGCAGAGAGCATAGGGCAAATGAAAAATGAAAAGTGCAAAATTGTGCCAAAGGCACTCATTGCTTGATCATAAGGTTAAAGAGATCATAACAATGATCCAAAATGACAAAGCAAAAATGACAGTAGAGCTGTCATTGCGAACCCGAACAAAGTGAGGGTGTGGCAATCTTATGAGATTCTTCGCCCTTCGGGCTCAGAATGACACTCCGTGTCATTTTAAATTTTTATATGTAATTTTGATATTTAAATTTTGATATTTAATTTATTAGTACACTGGTAACTGGTGTTCTGGTGCACTGAATTGTATTCCCAAAGGGGATAGCTTGGAAGTAGTAGCATTAATAATTTTAATAATATTCAGCCTGGCGGGATTCATAGGCGTTTTTTTTACTCCGATTGGGACTTTTATTATTCTTGCAGGCTCTATTATATATGCAATTTTAACCGGTTTTGATATTATTATGGTAAGACATCTTATTATTCTCTTACTTCTTTGCTTGTGCGGAGAGGTGCTTGAATATGTTATGGTTGTCATTGGTACTAAAAAATTTGGTGGTTCTAATAAAGCTACCCTTGGCGCTCTTATCGGAGGCATCCTTGGAGCAACGCTTGGAGCACCTCTTTTAGGAATAGGTATAATTCTGGGCACATTTCTCGGCATTTTTCTGGGAATATTTCTGTCAGAGGTATTAGCTGCGAAAGACCTTGTAAAATCTCTTAAGGCTGGCGCTGGAGGCATTATTGGAAGGCTTGGAGCGATTGTAGCCAAGGCAGTGATCGCAATAATTATGCTCATTATTATTGGTGTTAGAGTAATATAAAGAGATTTCTGAAAAAATCAGAAATCCCTGATTACACAGATAAAATATGGATTACACAGATTTTTTATCGTTGAGACAATCAGTGTAATCTTCCTGTAATCGGTATAATTAGAGGTCTCTGGGTGTTTTTTCAGAGACCTTCTATGAAAGGAGGGAGTAAATTATGGTAACAGCAGTCAGAATTTTAGGTGTAGTTATTGTTGCTATGGGAGTTATTTCCCTGTTAAACCCCAGGATATTGAAGCAGAGCATGACTTTTATGGGTCAAGGAAAAAGATTCTACGCAGTAGGTGTTTTAAGACTTTTAATTGGCGGGATGCTCTTATATACTGCATCGCAGTGCAGATTACCTGAGGTTATAATTATATTAGGCATCCTGGTTCTTACATCAGGCATTGCTGTTTTTGCCCTTGGAGAGAAAATGAAATCTATGATTAACTGGTTTAATAAAAAGCCGCTCCTCTTTTTGCGTTTTGTCGGGCTCATTCCATTAGCCTTTGGGGCACTACTTCTTTATTCCGCATAGTGCATTGTCTACAAAATAATATTTACATATTGTAGAGATGAGTAGAGAGTAGAGAGTAGAGAGTAGAGAGATGGAGGGAGGACCAATAAAAAGTGTTGAGGATTTTGAAGTGTATCAAAAGGCAGTTAAGCTATTTGAGAGCTTTTTAGAAGAAGATTTACCTGTTCTTCAGAATGTCCAAAGGCTCAGCAGGTGAGTCAAGAGGAAGATATAAAAGGT
>CAZVBB010000307.1:0-1650 GCA_964625285.1 uncultured bacterium
AAAAAACTCACAGATTATAAACCCGAAACATGGCGGTATAGAGTAGGTGATTATAGGTTCTTTTATACCATCGATGATCATAAAGGATTGTTTCTATGGTAACCATTGACCACCGCGGGAGCGCTTATTACTAAAAAAGACTGCCCTTGCAACAGTTAAATTTAAGACATAAGAAAAAGGGGGTAGAGTGATTTTTTTCCGAGGTGCGAGGTGGCGTGGTTGGGGAGATTGGTTTAGACAAAGTAGGGGTTGGCAATGGCCGTGGAATTAAAAAACTTTTATTACGAATCGGCCACAGAGCATTATGGTATCAGTTTGCCCCAAGAAATTAGGCAGAAATTAGGGACAGACACCTATTTTTTTATTGACATTTTAAGAGCTCTGTCCAAAATGAAGCCAGAGGCTTATCGTCTTCTGGAGGAGATGTGCCCACCGCTAATCATAATCTCCAGAGCATTTAACCTCCATATTCTGCAGCATGTTTTTCCCCGTAGAGCAAAAATCCTTTGCCAAATAAGCAAATCTATCTTATTATGCTCCTGTCTGTAGTCTATAGACTGAAGGCTGAAGGTAGAAAGGCAGAGGGCAGAGGGAAGGAGAATGCAAAAATGACAACAGAGCTGTCATTGCGAACCCGAACAAAGTGAGGGTGTGGCAATCTTATGAGATTCTTCGCCCTTCGGGCTCAGAATGACACTCCGTGTCATCTGTAATTTTGATATTTACATTTTGATATTTAATTTATCAAGTGACTGGTGACTTGTAACTATTGATGGAGGTTTTAATTATGAGGGTTTATATTTCTCAAAGAGTTTTTTCTGAGGCGCAAGAATTCCTTAAGAAAGAGGGGATTACTTTTGAGATGAATGAAGGGGCTAAGCTTTCTAAGGAGAAGTTGATTAAAAAGATTCAAGGAGCAGATGGACTCATCTGTCCTCTCAGCGATCAGATAGACTCAAAGGTTCTTGAGTCTAACCCCAGGCTCAGGGTAGTTTCTAATGTTGGGGTAGGTTATGATAATATTGATGTGGATACTGCTACAAAACTTGGGATTATGGTGACCAACACGCCTGGTGTTCTCACTGAGACGACCGCTGACCTGGTCTTTGCGCTTCTTATGAGTGTCGCTCGCAGGATCGTTGAGGCGGATAAGTTCACCCGTGCCGGCAAATACGAGGGGTGGGAGCTAATTCAGCCCCATCTGGGAATTGATATATATGGAAAGACATTGGGAATCATCGGACTGGGAAGGATCGGCAGGGCAGTCGCCAGACGGGCAAGCAAGGGATTTGATATGAAAATTCTCTATTATGATGAGACAAGGAATAAGCAAGCTGAAAGCGAACTTGAGGCAGAATTTGTTGGGTTTGAGGAGTTGTTAGAGCGAAGCGACTTTATAAGCATTCATACCCCACTTACTGAGAAGACAAGGCATATGTTCTCTACCTCACAGTTCAAGAAAATGAAGAAAAGCGCCTTTTTAATTAACACCGCACGTGGCCCGGTGGTAGATGAGGAAGCATTAGTGCGGGCGTTGAAAGATGGACAGATCAAAGGGGCGGGGCTTGATGTATATGAGGAGGAGCCCAAGATTCATTCAGAGCTTGTGAAACTGGATAATGTGGTGCTCCTGCCCCACATTGCAAGCGC
>CAZVBB010000308.1:0-1640 GCA_964625285.1 uncultured bacterium
GTTCCTGCTTTTTGAGCTACTTCCTCTACAGTGATTTGTTCGTCTCCTTGCTTTCCAATCAAGACCACCTCGTCTCCGACCTGGACATTGGAAACTCTGCCCACATCTACCATTATTTGATTCATGCAGATTCTTCCGACAATCTTGGTTCGCATTCCCTTAACTAATACTTCTCCTTTGTTAGAAAGGAATCGGCTATAGCCATTTGCATATCCAATGGGAAGAATAGCAATAATTGTATCGTTTTTTACTGCGTGCGCTCTTCCATAACCAATTGTCGTTCCCACTATGGCTTTTCTTAGATGAAAAATTCGGGTTTTGAAAGTGAGCGCTGGCAGAAGATTCATGGTGACTCCTTTAGCTCCTGAGGCTCTATCATGACGCCTACGATACAAATAGGTAGGATAAATTCCATATAAGAGTAAGCCAGGACGGACGAGATTGAAGTAGCTTTCAGGAACATTGAGGATAGCTGCACTATTCGCTGCATGCTTAAAGGGTATATCTATCCCTTCTTTTGCAAGTGTGTTGAGGATAATTTGGAAATCTTTAACTTGTGTAAGAGAAAACTCTCTATTCTCCTCTGCCATCGGGAAGTGCGTATAAATACCTTCTATTTTTAGGTTTTTTAGACCCATCAGATTCTTTACAAATCTAATGGTATGATTAGAGGCAACTCCTGTTCTTCCCATGCCGGTGTCTACCTCTATGTGCACCTTAGCTTCCGTTCTTCTCTCTCTTGCTTTGTGGGATAAAACAACTGGAAACTTATCCTCATAAACTGTGGCAGTGAGCTGATGCTCAATAATTATCTCTGCTTCCTGAAAAAGAGAAGGTCCAAAAACAAGAATGGGAATAGCTATCCCATTCTTTCTCAATGCAACCGCTTCATGGATATTTGACACGGCAAGATAATCTGCCCCTTCCTTAACAAGGGTACGGGCGACCTCACACATACCGTGCCCATAGGCATCTGCCTTGACAACACAGAGTATTTTTACTTCCCTACCAACTCTCTTTCTAACTTCAATTAGATTATGACCAATTGCTTCAAGGGAAATCTCTAACCAGCTATCCGCCTTTTGGCGGATACCTTCCATATCCGCCTCAGGCGGACTCTGGCGCTCCAAAATGCTCTTATTCATCGCATTTTTCCGCTGTCGCAAAACCTCGCCTCACAAGTTACCAGTGCACCAGTTTACAAGTTAACAAGTTTACAAGTTGACAAGTTCACTGTTCTGGGTTCCGGGTTCACTGTTGGGTTCTGAACCTCCGAACCTCCTGAACCTTTGAACCTCTTTCATTTACCCTATGCTCTATGCCCTTTGCCCTATGCTTCTTGCTACTTGCCAAAGGTTAATGGGAATTTTTTTGACTTTTCTGGGGGGATGATGCAGTGTGATCTCTAATCCTGGCAAATATCATCCTCCCTGCCTCTGTTTGCAATGTGCTGGTTACTACAATATCTACCTTACTTCCAATAAAGGCTTTCCCCTCTTCAATTACAATCATTGTTCCATCATCAAGATAGGCAATCCCCTGGGATGGTTCCTTGCCTTCTTTGGTTATCTTTACATTCATTACTTCCTCGGCGAGAATAACTGGCTTCAGGACACTGGCAAGTTCATTTATATTGAGAA
>CAZVBB010000309.1:0-1638 GCA_964625285.1 uncultured bacterium
GGGATAAATGCTATTCTGCTGCGAGACGTTGGATGGGGAGGTGCATTCATTATCCTATTCCAGGTGCTGGCAGTTTTGGGGCTTATCGTTCTTCTTGAAGTGGTCAAAGCAAGAAAAGGACACCAGTCACTAGAGCACCAGAGCACCAGTCACCAATTACCAATTACCAATTACCAATCACCAATCACCAATCACCAGTTACCAGTTACCAGAACGCATAGGGCAGAGGGCATAGAGCATAGGAAAAATGGAAAATGAAAAGTGAAAAATTCAAAATTCAATCGAAATTCGAAATTCGAAATTCGAAATTGTTCAAGGAGAGGGACTCTATCTTTTCTTTGGGAGTTTTCATTGGAGTCCTTCTCCTACTGTTTTTTCGTCCCCTCATCGACGGAGTTACCTACGAGTGGTCAAATACATACGCGCAAACCCTCATCATTGTCCTACTTGGGCTCTGGATGATTGGAATGCTCCTTAAAGAGGAGCTCTCTATTCAGAGGATCCCTTTGCCAATTATCCTATTCTTTATTGCTCTTATAATTTCTACAGTCGTCTCTGTCTCCAGAGGCTTGAGCCTAAGGCAGTTTTACCAGTTCCTGAGTTACCCGCTTCTTTACCTACTCATCGTCAATACCCTCGGCGGAAAGATAAGCCGCAAAAAGGAAGTGACCTTTATTATTGCAGCCATTTTCTTTTCCGCCATCTTAGTAATTGCCTATGGAATTTATCAGCATTACATTGGATTGGAGCGAATGAGGGAATTCGTAAGAGCTCATTACGATATTAGTACACTTCATCCTGACTTTTATAGGCGTATTTTTTATGGACGCGAGGTTTTTTCAACATTTCTCTTTGCCCCCGCTCTTGCCGCTTATCTAGGAATGATTCTCCCCCTTGCTCTTTCTTTCTTTATTTATCTTTCTGGCTGGAAGAGGATATTTCCTGCAATTCTCTTTATCAGTGGAGTATTTTGTCTCTACCTTACATTCTCCTTCGGAGGCTGGGCAACATCACTTTTCGCAATTTTTCTCGTTCTCCTCGTTTCTCTTCGGAAATATAGAGTTCATATTCTGTCCTTTATAGCAATCGCGGCTTTCCTCTTTCTTTTACCCTATACCAGGGAATTCATCCCGGGGGCTGAACGAGTAGGCAGGGCTATGGCTGGTTCTCTTGAGGTTCGCCTTGACTACTGGAGAGCTACCTGGGAAATGATTAAAGATTACCCTGTCTTTGGCTCTGGATTGGAAACATTTGGCTCACTCTATGCTCAGCATAAGATTCCTTTCGCTGAAGAAACGCGTATGGCGCACAATAACTATCTTCAGGTCTTCTCAGAGATGGGAGCCCTGGGTTTAATATCTTTCTTGTGGCTGGGAATGGCTTTCTTAAAAGCAGGACGGAGAAGGCTCACGGAAAGCTCTAAAAATTATGAAAAAGCTCTTATTCTCGGTTGTTATGCAGGCATCATCACTTTTCTTATCAACAGTTTTGGATATTTTGACCTTTACATTCCAGGTATTGCTACCTATGTCTGGATTTTTGCCGGAGTGGTGATGGCAACCCAGAGCACCAGAGTACCAGAGCACCAGTTGACAAGTCCAGCAAATTGTAAATTGCAAATTGCAAATTGCAAATTGT
>CAZVBB010000310.1:0-1637 GCA_964625285.1 uncultured bacterium
CTTTTATCCTTTAGTAATTTGTATTCAACGCTCTCTACAAGTGCATGCCAGGATGCCTCAATGATGTTTTCAGATACCCCGACTGTTCCCCAGGTGTGGGTGTGATCGCGGGATTCAATGAAAACCCTGGTCTTTGCTTTTGTGCCTTCTTCAGGGTCAAGAATGCGCACCTTAAAGTCTGAAAGATGTATCTCGGAAATAGCAGGATAAAACTTCTCCAATGCTTTACGCAAGGCATTGTCAAGAGCATTTACAGGTCCAGAGCCCTCGGCAACAGTATGTTCCTGCCGTCCCTTGATACGCACTTTAAGTGTTGCCTCTGAGACCAATCTACCATCTTCTCTTTTTTCAATGATGACGCGAAAAGATTCCAGATTGAACAATCGTTTATATTTTCCTGTTGCCTTCTTCATCAACAGCTCAAGCGAGGCATCGGCAGCTTCAAATAGATAACCTTGTCCTTCAAGCTCCTTCAAGCTTTTCAAGATGCGGCGAGTCTCGCGCTTATCAGGGTCAAGACCAAGCTCTTCTGCTCGATGAAGAACACTTCCTTTCCCTGAAAGCTCCGACACTAACACGCGGCGGCGATTGCCAACCAATTCCGGGTTTATGTGCTCAAAGCTGCGCGGGTTTTTCCTCACTGCGTCTACATGCATGCCTCCCTTGTGAGCAAAGGCACTGTTCCCCACAAATGGCTGATAGTCATTGGGAACGACATTCGCTATTTCACTAATATACCGAGAAACCTCTGAAAGGTGTTCTAATTTTCCATTGTGAATGCACTTTAACCCTAATTTCAAGATTATGTTTGGAATTATTGCTATGAGGTCAGCATTGCCACACCTTTCTCCGTAACCATTAGTTGTCCCCTGAACCTGAGTGCAGCCGGCTTCTACGGCAACAATGGAATTTGCTATTGCCATTCCGATATCATTATGAGTATGTATTCCAAGAGGAACCTTGATTTTCTCTCTCACTGCAGTAACAGCATTCGAAATAATCTTGGGGAGCGTTCCTCCATTGGTATCACAGAGCACAATCCAGTCTGCTCCTGCCTCTGCTGCAACAAGAAGAGTCTGAAGAGCGTATCCCTTGTTGTCTTCATACCCGGCAAAGAAGTGCTCGGCATCGTAGATAACTTCTCTCCCCCGCGATTTGAGATAAAAAATAGAGTCCTCAACCATCCTCAGGTTTTCAGCAGTAGTTGTGCGAAGAACATCTTCCACATGCAAAATCCAGCTTTTGCCGAAAATAGTAACGACCGGAGTTTCTGCCTTGAGCATTGCCTTTAGGTTGACATCCCTACCAGCTTTTCTATCGGCACGACGGGTGGAACCAAATGCTGAAATACGCGCTTTTTTTAACTTGATTTTGGCAATCTCGCGGAAAAAATCACTGTCTTTAGGATTTGAGCCAGGCCATCCTCCTTCAATATAGTGAATTCCTAATTTGTCTAACTTTCTGGCGATTGCAATTTTATCGTTAAGTGAGAAGGATATTCTGTCTTGCTGTGCCCCATCCCTCAAGGTCGTGTCATACAGGAAAATATTTTGCATAGCTCACTCTTTTCAAGCTATCCCGCCCTCTTGCAGAGGGCTGGATACCTTCCCTAAGGGCGGACCCGCAAAGCGGGTACC
>CAZVBB010000311.1:0-1637 GCA_964625285.1 uncultured bacterium
TGTAATCTATATTTTATCTGTGTAATCAGAGATTTCTGAATTTCTCAGAAATCTCATACAATTATAATACCGCTTTCAAATTATGGCAAGTATTATGATGCAACAGGTTTTTTCTTATTAAAGGTTTTTAAGGCTAAGGGTAGAAAAAAGGCGGTCTAAAAGGACCGCCTTTTCTTAAGAAGATACGCTCCTTCGGAGCTAAGGGTTCAAGGGTTCAAGCGAAATTATCAATCTGTGTCCTCTGACCCGAAGGGTCATTCCGAGCCCTTCGCTTCCTGTCATTCTGACACTGAGCGATAGCGAACGTGGAAGAATCTCGCTCAGGGTAAACTCCGCGAGGAATCTTTAATGAGATTGCTTCGGCAAGTTCCCTCGCTGTCGCTCGGGACAAGCCTCGCAACGACGTCTGTGTGATCAGGTATCGGATTGAAATTCCGATACCTTAAAATAGAACCGTCCCCTTTTACCCAAGTTGACAAGTCAGAAGTGCACCAGAGCACCAAACCACCAGTCTTTTTTTTGTATTTCCTTTTTCCTACCTAACAGCCTTCAGCCTAAATATCTTCAGCCTGCATTTTTCATTTTTCACTTTGCATTTTGGATCATTGTTATGATCTCTTTAACCTTATGATCAAGCAATGAGTGCCTTTGGCACAATTTTGATTTTTGATTTTCCTTTGCCCTCTGCCTCCCTACCTACAGTCTTCCTCACCTACAGTCCTCTTCTCCGACTATAAACTCTGCTATTCTCACCAGTGGCGAGAGAACTCCTCGCACCAGTCTCTTTGTCCATTCCCTGTCTGAGATAAACTCAGCCAGAGTGGGACTGTACCGGTAGTAAAGTGAAACAAACCTTCTCCCTAACTCATTGGATAGGAGGTACTGGTCTCTGAACCTCTTGAGGACCACCACTTCTTCAGCCATGGGCGTTCCAAAGGCAGCCGTGGCGATGAAGCAGATACCAGGGTCAACTCTCACACACTCTGCCCCACCATAAGTAAGTAATGTATTATTCCCAGAATGGAAGGATGCTTTTATCCATGCGGGTGAACGGGCGGTGTTAGAAATGCGGACTTCGTCAATGAGACCGTCATACCAATAACCTGGGCCAGTTCGATCGTAATGACGACCAATGATAACATTAGCAGTATTAGAACGAGGATTAGCTGTATTTGCAATTGCTGGAGTTATCTCTACCCCATTTCTAAAAAGCCTAAAAAATGAACCATCAAAAACAGCAACAACATGATACCAAACTCCAAGAGTGGGAGTAAAACCAGGAGAATAAACCTATTGCCCCCATACACCTGTTCCTAAGATACCCTTAATCTGGTTCGTCCGAGGGTCGGAAAAAATGCTATAACCAGTATGATCAGTGCATTTAGCGACGATATTAGCATAGCGAGTAGGCCTAGAATCCATCCTCATCCAAGTTTCTATGGTGAAATGTCTCGTTATATCCAAGCTAGTGGAGTGGGGGGCAGAAATAAAATCATTTACACCATCAAAATCCTGTGCGTGTCCTATCTTCCCTTCTACCCGAGTTGGAACTGCCCCTACTGTTCCACCCCCACCCCGTCCGTGATTAGCATTAATTGTGCTATCTTTATATTCGCCTACTGCTCCTGTGCCTAATT
>CAZVBB010000312.1:0-1632 GCA_964625285.1 uncultured bacterium
AAAAATCAAATATCAAAATGACAATGTAAAATTCAAAATGTTAAATCCGTCGTAATAAGAGGATTTGTTTTTAATTTTTACACTTTGATTTGTAATTTTGATTTTTACACTTTGATTTTTGCATTAAATCCTTATTAGTTTACAGAGTATCATATCAATTAAGATGATTGCACCAAAGGTGCTCATCGCCTGCTCGAAAGGAACGAAATTAGAACGATGATTGTGCCAAAGGCACTCATCACATGTTGCTCTACGAGCTCATTGCTTGTTGAGCTAAAGCTCTCATTGCTTGATCACAAGGTTAAGGAAATCATAACAATGATCATAAGGTTAAAGATATTATAACAATGATCATAAGGTTAAAGAGATTAAAACAATGATCAAAAGATACACCCTTACAGAGATGGGAAGCGTCTGGAGCGATGAAAATAAGTTCAGAACAATGCTCGAGGTAGAAGTTCTTATCTGCGAAGCATTAGCTGAATTTGGTGAAATTCCTGCTCGCGCAGCCGTGAAGATAAGAGAAAAAGCAGACTTTGATTTCAAGAGAATTGCAGAAATTGAAAAGGAAACGCGCCATGACGTCATTGCCTTTTTAAGAGCAGTTGGGGAGAAAGTTGGCAAAGAGTCAAGGTACATCCACCTCGGGGCTACGTCTTATGATATTGTTGATACCTCCCTTTCTTTAAGAATGGTGGAGGCGGCAGATATTATTCTTAAAGATCTGGAGAAGCTGTCTTCGGTCTTAAAGGAAAAAGCAAGAGAGCATAAAAATACGATAATGATAGGTCGTTCACATGGCATCCATGCCGAGCCAATCACATTTGGACTAAAGTTAGCCATCTGGCTGGTGGAAACGGAAAGAAACCGTAAAAGAATGCAAGCTGCAAAAGATGCAATAAGCGTAGGAAAAATCTCCGGTGCAGTAGGAACTTATGCCAACATTAATCCAGGCGTTGAGAAATACGTATGTCAGAAGTTAGGGCTTACTCCAGCTTCTATTTCCAGTCAGATACTTCCCCGAGACTCTCATGCTCAATATCTTCTCACACTTTCTTTAATCGCTAGCTCTCTTGAAAAGTTTTCTCTTGAAATTCGCAACCTCAGTCGCACTGAAATTATGGAAGTAGGAGAACATTTCTCTCCCGGCCAGAAGGGCTCTTCAGCAATGCCGCATAAGCGCAATCCTATTATCTCAGAGCAGATTGGCGGGCTCGCTCGCATTGTCCGCAATAATGCCCAGGTGGCGCTTGAGAACATTTCTCTATGGCATGAAAGAGACCTTACCCATTCCTCAGTAGAAAGAATAATCATTCCTGATAGTTGCATTCTTACCAACTACATTCTTAATAAATTCATTGATGTGATGAAAAAACTAATAATTTATCCGGAAAATATGATGAAAAATTTGGAGAAAACAAGGGGGCTCATTTTCTCTGAGGCTGTTCTCCTGAAGCTGATTGAGAAGGGTCTCAGCCGTGAGGATGCTTATGTAATAGTGCAGCGAGCCGCCTTTCTCTCTGAGGAGCAATGCAGAGAATTTAAGGATGTCCTTCTTCAGGATAAGGAGATTACGTGTCACTTAAGCAAAAAAGAAATAGAAGAATGCCTTGACCTGAAACAAAGCCTGAG
>CAZVBB010000313.1:0-1629 GCA_964625285.1 uncultured bacterium
AAGGAGAAAGAGTTGAAAAAAGAGCTGTTTGATATGCGCTTTCAACGTGCCTCCGGAAAGTTAGAGAATTCAGCTAAATTTGGGCAGGTTAGGAAAGAAATAGCTAGGATAAAAACGATAGAGCGAGAAAAGAAATGAAAATACGTGGTAGGAGAAAAGTTAGTATAGGTAGAGTAGTTAGTGACAAGATGGATAAAACAATAGTGGTTGAGGTAGAGAGAACATTGAGACATCCACTTTATCATCGTGTCATTCGAAGAAAAAATAAGTTTAAAGCTCATGATGCAGATGAAAAAGCAAATATTGGGGATCGTGTAAAGATAATGGAGACACGGCCCTTAAGTAAGGATAAGAGCTGGCGGCTTGTGGAGATTCTGGAGAAGGGTAAATGATATGGTACAAATGCGCTCGATATTAATTGTTGCCGATAACTCCGGAGCAAAAAAGATTTCCTGCATCACTACGCTTGGACCTACGCGACGCTATGGGTATTTGGGTGATATAATTACTGCTTCTGTTAAGGAAGCTTCCCCTCAAGGTGCAGTTAAAAAAGGAGAAGTAGTGAGAGCGGTTATTATCAGAACTAAAAAAGAAACAAGGCGTCCTGACGGTTCCTACATAAAGTTTGACCATAATGCAGCAGTAATCATTGATAAGCAGAATAATCCTGTTGGAACGCGCATTTTTGGCCCGGTGGCAAGAGAACTGAGAAATAATTTTACAAAAATAATAGCTCTCAGCCAGGAAATTGTATAAGTTAAAGGTTAAAAGTGAAAAAAGTGTCAATCAGAAAAGAAGACCTTGTTGTTGTCATCGCTGGAAAAGATAAGGCGAAAAAAGGAAAAGTGATGCGCGTTTTTCCTCAAAGCAGGAGAGCAATTGTAGAAGGATTAAATCTTGTCAAGAGGCATATGCGCCGTCGCACACAGGATGAACCAGGCGGCATTGTAGAAAAAGAATCTCCTATACACATATCCAATCTCCTGCTTTTCTGCCGGAGATGCAACATAGGTAGTCGCATCGGAAAAAAGGAAATTAAAGGAGGAGAAAAAGTAAGATTCTGCAGGCGCTGCGGGGAGGTTATCGGAAAGTGAAACCACGACTTAAAGATAGATATGAAAATGAAGTTCTTCCTCAGATGATGAAAAAGTTTGGTTACCGCAATCAGCTGGAAGTGCCGCGACTGGACAAAATTGTCTTGAACGTTGGTCTTGGAGAAGGAGTGGCTGAGCCAAAATCTTTAGAGGTGGCAATGATTTCTTTGGCAACGATTACCGGTCAGAAACCGGTGATAACACAAGCGAAAAAATCTGTAGCTGGATTTAAGATTAAAAAGGGAGTTAAGCTTGGTTGCAAGGTTACGCTTCGTCGGGAGAGGATGTATGAATTTCTTGACCGTCTGATGAGTGTAAGTCTTCCCCGTGTTCGAGATTTTCGTGGTATGTCTCCGCGGTCTTTTGATGGACGAGGAAACTTTAGTTTTGGCATTGAAGAACAAGCAATCTTTCCCGAAATAGATCATGATAAAATATCACTTGTTCATGGAATGGACATTATTATTGTAACGACTGCCGCAACCGATGAGGAGGCAAAGGTCCTTCTCAGTCTGCTTGGTATGCCGTTTAGGGA
>CAZVBB010000314.1:0-1622 GCA_964625285.1 uncultured bacterium
TCTCCATATCTGACGCAGTCTCTCCCTTGAACCTGTCTTTGCCTTAACAACCTCATCCTTCTTAGGGTCATTCATTTCTTACTCCTTGAGTATGAAAAAGTAAAATTCAGTGAAAGCCGTCCAATTTTAGGCACATAGGCACTAAGGCACAGAGTTTAATAGCAGAGCATTTTTCCTTGTGCCCTGTCTTTATTCTTTGTGCCTTTGCCACTTTGCGCCTTTCAGTCAACGGAGTTGACTGAGTATTTCCATGAAAAATACACCGCAACTGATAATTATATCATTAACCACTTCTTTCTATCCACCAAATTGCTCTGTCAACTAAATAATAGTCTGATATTCCTACACAGATTCCTGAAAAGTAGCGAGTAGCAAGTAGAGAGTAGAGAGAATTATTTCAATACTTTTTATTAGTCTTCCCTCCATCTCTCTGCTCTCTACTTCCCAAAAATTCTCGCTACTTGCTACTCTCTACTTACCTCTCATTTCTACAATATGTAAATATTATTTTGTAGACAATGCACCATATTAATTGCCTAGCAGTATCTCAAACTCCATTCTGTCTCTGGCAATAACTGTATTGGGAAATACCTCCTGAGCTTCTTTAAGGAGAATTCTATCATCTTGATACTGAGAACTTATATGAGTAAGAATAAGTTTCTTGACATGAGCTTCTTTTGCCACCCACGCTGCCTGAGAAGCGGTAGAGTGCCCTTTTTGATTAGCCTCTGCTTCTTTTTCATGCTCAAACATTCCATCATGGATAAGAACATCTGCTTCCCAGGAAATTCTGATTGTCTGTTCGCAGGGTGTTGTATCAGTAGCATAGACGAACTTTCTTCCTTTTCGCGGTGGGCCCAGGACATCCCGGGAATGAACCACTCTGCCATCACCTAATTTTATGTCATCTCCTTTTTGAAGGCGGCTATAAAGTGGACCTTCGGGCACCCCGAGTGAGTCTGCTTTCTCTACAAAAAACCTCCCGGGGCGCTCCTTTTCAATAAGTGCATAGCCGAGCGTTGGTATCCCATGGTTAAGAGCTGTGCACTCTACATAGTATTTGTCAACTTCAAGAATTTTTCCCTCCTTCACTTCTTTTATTTTTAACTCATATTCAGAACGAAATCTAACATATCTTTTCACTGATAGTAAGTAGTCCTCAATCCCCTGGGGCCCATAGATATAGAGTGGGTTCTGGTGCGAAGCCTGTCCTAATGACATGAGTAAACCAGGGATACCAGTGAGATGATCGCCGTGAAGATGAGAGATAAATATATGTTCAATTCTTGTCTTGGAAAGCCCAGCCCTCATCATCTGGGTCTGGGTCCCTTCTCCACAATCAAAAAGGAAGATACATCCTTCTCGCACCAGAGCTGTAGCCGGCAGATTCCTACGCAATGTCGGAACTGACCCACTTGTTCCGAGAGTAACTACTTTCATAGACATTACTAAGGAATTATACTATAATTTTTATTATTTGACAATTGTTGGTATAGAAACAGGGGGAATAAAGAAAAAAGTATGGATAATTTAGTGGCAGTTATTATGGCAGGAGGAAAGGGGGAACGATTCTGGCCTCGTAGTCGGGGGATACATCCAAAACAGCTTCTCCCAATTACTGG
>CAZVBB010000315.1:0-1615 GCA_964625285.1 uncultured bacterium
GTAGAGAGTAGAGAGTAGAGAGTAGAGAGTAGAGAGTAGAGAGTAGAGGACACTTGTCAACTTATTAACTTGTCAACTTGTAAACTTGTGATTGTGAATTGAATATGGCAGAGATTATTAAAGTTTGGGCTCGAGAGATACTTGACTCCCGCGGAAATCCAACGGTTGAGGCAGAAGTAACCCTTGCCGGAGGAGCAAAAGGAAGAGCCTCAGTTCCTTCAGGGGCATCTACCGGAATATATGAAGCAGTGGAGTTAAGAGATAAAGATAGCCCTCGCTACCGTGGCAAGGGAGTTGAAAGAGCAGTAAAAAATGTCAATGAAATTATTTCTCGAGAGATTAAAGGAAAAGACGCTTTAGAGCAGAAGAAAATAGATTATCTGATGATTGCCCTTGATGGCACGGATAACAAGTCCAACCTGGGAGCAAATGCGATATTAGCTGTTTCTCTTGCTGTTGCCAAAGCAGGAGCTGAGTTTCTCGGTAAACCTCTCTATCGCTATCTAAACCAGGGGGAGAAAATAAAACTTCCCCTGCCACTGATGAACGTCATCAATGGTGGAATGCATGCTGACAACAATGTTGACCTCCAGGAATTTATGATTGCCCCTGTTGGAGCACCAACCTTCAAAGAAGCATTGCGAATGGGAGCAGAGGTATTCCACAGTATTGGCGCATGCCTTAAGAAGAAAAAATACTCAACTGCCGTAGGAGATGAAGGAGGATTTGCTCCCAACCTCAGTTCGAACAAAGAAGCTATTTCAATAATTCTGGAGGCAACGGAAGCTGCTAACTACCGACCAGGGCAGGATATATTCATTGCCCTTGACCCAGCGGCAAGCTCTTTCTATCAATCAGGGAAATATATTTTAGAGAAAACAGAGAAAACTTCAGAAGAAATGATCAGCTTCTATACTGAACTGGTATCTCAGTATCCAATCGTCTCTATTGAAGATGGACTGGCAGAAGACGACTGGGATGGATGGAAGGAGATGACCCGACAATTAGGGGGTTCTATTCAAATTGTCGGAGATGACCTCTTTGTTACCAATGGCAAGAGGCTTCGGCAAGGAATAAAGAAAAAAGTAGCTAATTCTATTCTAATCAAGGTAAATCAAATTGGAACTCTTACTGAAACGTTTGAGACAATGAAGATAGCGCGGGAGGCAGGTTATAGTGCCATCCTGTCGCACCGCTCAGGGGAAACAGAAGATACTACTATATCGGATATTGCTGTGGCAACCGGCTGCGGCCAGATAAAGTCCGGCTCCCTCTGTCGCACAGATCGGGTAGCAAAGTATAATCAGCTCTTAAGGATAGAAGAGGAATTAGGAGAGGAGGCGATTTTCAACAGGAAGGAAATTCTTCAGAGACTATGAAAAAATATATCATTATAGCAAGTATTATCATCGTTTGCGGAGCGCTTCTATCCTACCAGCCTTATTCAGAATTGAAAAGATTCAGAAAAGAGATAACAGAGCTGGAGAAAGAAATTACTAGGCTGGAGGATGCAAATGAGAACCTTCGCTCTAAAATAAAGGCCATAAAAGAAGACCCATTTTATATTGAAAAGATAGCCAGAGACGATTTAGGCTTGACTAAACCAGGTGAGATT
>CAZVBB010000316.1:0-1613 GCA_964625285.1 uncultured bacterium
TCATCGTTATAATCTCATTTTCCTTATGATCATGCGATGAGCGCCTTTGGCGCAAATTTTCTTACTTAAATCATACAAAACTAAACTATGGCAAGCAATTTCTTGAGGTCTCTGAAAAAAGCCTCAGAGCCCTCAGTTTTATTCTTTGACAAACATAAGAGGACATAGTAATCTAACAGGAAAATGAAAAGTGCAAAATGAAAAATGCAAAGTGCTTAAGAAAGATAACAAAACTAGTTAATTTATACCTGCACAGGCGGGAAGGAGAAAAGATAATTTTGCAATTTAAAATTTGCATTTTGACTTTTGGATCATCGTTTTAATTTCGTTCCTTTTGCATCATTGTTATAATCATAATTCCTTGTGATCAAGCAATGAGCTCGTAGAGCACAAGCGATGAGCGCCTTAGCGCAATTTTGCCCGGAGGGATAATGCCAATGGTTACTAACACCCAAGACCTAAAACCTAAGACCCAAGACCTAAAACCTAAGACCTTACTAATTACTGGAGGGGCGGGATTTATTGGCTCCCGGGTTGCCGCCAGTTTTGCAGAAGAAGGATACAGAGTTGTGATTGTTGATGACCTCTCAACTGGCAAAAAAGAAAACCTCCCCCCGAGGATAAAATTTTATCACCTTGACATATGCAATAATGTAGAGTTAGAGAAAGTATTTAGTAAGGAGAAACCGCAGTATGTCAGCCATCACGCAGCCCAGATAAATGTCCGAAGATCTGTGTCAGACCCCTGCTTTGATGCTCAGGTCAACATATTAGGAATGATAAATGTGCTGGAAAATTGCCGCCGCTACGACGTTCGCAGAATAGTTTTTGCCTCCTCAGGTGGAGTGCTTTATGGAGAGGGGAATGACCTTCCATTTGATGAAGAATCTACCCTTCAGCCCTTCTCTCCCTATGGGGTAAGTAAATGCAGTGGAGAGTATTATCTTCATTGTTATGCCCAACTCCATAACCTTGAGTTTATCTCGCTGAGGTACAGCAATGTCTATGGCCCTGGACAAGACCCATCAGGAGAAGCAGGAGTTATTGTCATCTTTATCTCGGCAATGCTAAAAGGAGTTTCCCCAACTATTTTTGGCGATGGAGAGCAGCTCCGCGACTACATTTATGTTGACGATGTTGTTATGGCAAATAAGTTGGCACTAAAAAAAGGAAGCAGTGGCACTTTTAATAT
Source organism: uncultured bacterium (assembly GCA_964625285.1). Classification (GTDB taxonomy): domain Bacteria; phylum NPL-UPA2; class NPL-UPA2; order NPL-UPA2; family NPL-UPA2; genus NPL-UPA2. The sequence continues at coordinate 1,193 of CAZVBB010000316.1, forward strand.
TGGAACCGGACGGCCTACCTCAGTCAATGAATTGTTCAGAATGATTGCCAAAGAAGTAGGATTTCCTAATAAACCGATTTATGCTCCCTGCCGGCAGGGAGAAATATTCAAAAACTGCCTTAACATCGCAAAGTCCGAAGCCCTTCTTGACTGGAAGCCAACAATTCAGCTGAAAGAAGGACTAAAAAGAACAATAGCTCACTTTAAAGACATCCTATAAAGATACAGGATGTCTGTGATTCAGACAGAGACCATAGACATTAGACATCAGACCTAGGGGGTTGTAGTTGCCCGATTTATCGGGCATAGCTCCATAAATGGAGAACCCATACTGCTTTGTTAACTAAATAACGGTTACATTCAACCTGTAAATGTAAATATTAAAAATCAAATATCAAAATGACAATGTAAAATTCAAAAT
>CAZVBB010000317.1:0-1604 GCA_964625285.1 uncultured bacterium
TTGTCCATGAATACTCCAGTTTCTCCTCTGCTCGAACGTTAGAACTCACCCGCCAGCCTTAGGCGGGTCAGGTGCAGTGATTTTTTAGGTGCTACCCTTCGCAGTCATATCACGCTTCGCCTCAATGAAAGCAACTTCTTCTATTTCGATTCGCTCTTGAATAATGTGCATAAGCCACTTTTTAATGTCCGTTTCCCTGTGCAACCTGGCCAAGAAGGCTGCCCGTGCAGCAAGCTCTGCAGGGACAGATAAAGAAGTCGGCTTTGTTTTGCGAATATGGATAGGTTCTTCCCATGCCAAATTGTCATCGGCTTGTTCCACTACAATTTTGTCAATTTCCTTTTCAGAGAGTTTCTTTTTCATTGCTCCCCCTTTCTATGGTCATATTGGCCATCCCGTAATTATACGAACGATATTCTTCGGCTTGAGTTGAAAAATAATCTTGAGTTTGCGTCCTCCGATAGTTCGTCCAAACAGTTTATAGCGGTCTCGGTATCGCTTGTTCCGACGGACTTCGTAGTCAGAAAAGAAGCACTCCACTGCCTCATCAAACGTTACTTGATGAACGGCAAGTTTATTTTGCTCAAAGTCATATTCGAAGTCCGATGGTTCGAAACGATGCCAGTTAACCACTATTTATTTTACTCCATTTGCTTCAAAATGTCAAAATAGCACCTAACGTTAGAACTCACCGGCTGAAAAGCGTAGCTTTACGGTCCGGTGAAGTGAATTGTTATCTTTATTTTATTTTTCTACAGGCAAACATGATTTGAGGATATTTACCATTCTCTGGCATAAAGCGATCATACATGTGATCAAGATTCGTCTTTTTGATGCTAAAGTGTTTTCTCTTTAAGAGAGCAAGCCATTCTTTTGAGTTGAAAAGGCCTAATTTATGTCTATCAGTATAGATTTCTAGTTTTCCTTTGCGACGTATTAAGTATACAATTGTTGCCTCATAATTTGTTTTGTTGATTATGTAATTGTTTTCAAAAATTGTTATTTCAACGCCCTTTAATTTTCCAGTATAAACAAAATTGTTTTCGTTAAAATTATCACGTATATGGGCGACAATTAATAAAATACCACCTATATTAAGATGGCTATAAGCAGTATTTATTGTTTTGCGAAGATCTTTAAGAGTAGTTATGTAACCGATGGAATCAGGGATAACTACAGCATCAAATTTCGCATTAATTTTTACATTTCGCATGTCACCTTTGATGTAGTTTATTTTTGGATTAAGTTTTTTGGCAATTTTTAACATTCCGTTGCTTATATCTACACCAGTTACCTTAAAATGTTTTTTAAAATTGTGGTCGTAAATGCCAGCACCACACCCAAGATGGAGTAAAGTTTTTGGTTTGATTTTAGAATTATTCTTAATTGTGTTGCAGAATAATTCCGTTTCTTTTTTGCATTCTTTCGGTGAAGTAACTATTAATTCAGTCCAGGCCAAATCATTGTACGAAATCAATTTTTTATTTTTTTTCATAATTTTTTAAGATAAAACAAAAATCACCTGTTTTTTTGGAGCCCGCCAGAGGCGGGCGTAAAAAGGTCAGGTGCAGTGATTTGTTATAAGTTTTCTATTGTTTTATTTG
>CAZVBB010000318.1:0-1600 GCA_964625285.1 uncultured bacterium
GGAGGTTAGTTTATGACCGAGGTTGTTATTGTCAGCGGAGTAAGAACAGCCATAGAAGTTGTCTAAAATTAAACAAGATGGAATTGAAAGAATCGCAGGAGGTATAACCAATATGGAAGAACTGAGTAAGGAAATAAAAAGATATGCAAAGAGTTTGGGGGCGGACTTGGTTGGAATTGCCTCGGCTGAGGTCTTGAATCAAAAAGCTCAAGATGGCCAAAAGCCTGAAGATAATTTACCTGGAGCAAGGTCTGTGCTCTCCTTTGGTCTTAGGATGCTCAATTCAATATTTGAAACCCCAAACATCAGGGTCTCGAGACAAAATTATGCCCATCTTCACAAAAAACTAAACGACATAGCATGGGATGTTGCTAGCTTTCTAGAATTTAGGGGATTTGATGCCATCCCTATTACATCAGATGTCCCGGTGGATATAATGAACCGTGGGGGAATATATGGAGATATTTCCCATCGCAACGTGGCAGCCGAAGCCGGTCTGGGACAAATTGGGTTGAGTAGAAATCTATTAACACCTGAATTTGGTCCTAGGGTAAGGCTATGCAGTGTGATCACCAGAGCTCCATTGGTCTATGATAAAAGAACTGAAAACCGCCTATGCCCTGAAAACTGCACCAAATGTATTGAAGCCTGTCCTGGAAAGGCATTATCAGTGGATAGATTTGATATTAGAGCTTGTTTGAATGTGATGCATCGCTATAATCTCTATGGCTTGCTTAAGCATTTAGGAAGGATTTTAAATGCGAAAGACGCTGAAGAAAAAAGGAAATTGGTTTTTGACCGTACCTTTGGCGAAATATATATGAGCCTCCGCTCGGGAGATTCCCCTTTCTGCATCGACTGTGTAAAGGTGTGCCCGGCTGGTAAACATGTTTAGAATCGTACCAAGATGAGGAATATCCTCGGTATGACGCTCGACATCTGGTAGGAGCTAGAGGTATTGAGGCAAAAAGCTCTCCGGGAACAAAAATGACAGGTTGAAAAAGAGCTGGCGCAATCTCAATATTTGTAAAAAGGATAAAAGTGGATACCATATGCCTATACCTGTCCCTATAGTAAAGACGTTTTATTGACATTTAATTATGTATCTGATATTGTCCTACAGCAGTGTCTGAAGCCCCAGGAGCTGAATGGTTATGCAAGAAATCGAGAAAAAAGTGAGCCAATATTTTAAGAACACCCCGAGCATAATTGCTATTTATATCTTTGGTTCTTTTGCTAGGGCGAAGATAAATCAATTCAGTGATATCGATATTGCTGTTCTAATGAGCAATGAGCTTAAAGAAAGCTCCTACACCGACCTCCGATTAAAGTTCATGACAGATTTGGCCTCTGCCCTGGAGAAAGAGACCGATGTTGTTATCCTCAATCAGGCATCTCCGTTTCTAAAATACCAGATTTTCAAGTATGGAAAAGCAATTTTTGAGCGAGATATTAGAAAAAGCCGTTCCTTCAAAGCTGAATCTATCCTTGAGTATTTTGACTTCAAACCGATAAAGGATTTCATAGAAGGAGCCAGAATCAAACGGCTCAAGGAAGCCTCGCATGGTTGATGTTGACTTAGTCCGCAATAAAATTGCCA
>CAZVBB010000319.1:0-1596 GCA_964625285.1 uncultured bacterium
GAGTCAATCCATATAATTTATAAACCATCTGGTCGATTTGGTGTTCGTATTCTTTGACTTCGGCTTGTTTGGTAGAATTAGTTAAATAATCCCCCTCTTGTCCCCCTTTATTAAAGGGGGATGAAGGGGGATTTGACCCCTTTTTACATTCCTGTCATTGCGAGTGGTAGCGGAGCAATCCCGAAAGTTGCGAGGGCGAAGCCCGTGGCAATCTCATCTTGCACTCCCAATCAAGAAAAATCACTCTGAGTACTTTATTGACTTTATTTTCTGATAATTAAGTATTGTGTCCCCCAGAATTTATTGCATTAATCTGGAAATCTAATTTTGGGTCAAATTTCAGTTTTAACACTATTATTTACCTTTTTTATCTTTAACAATTTTCATCTCTAAAAGTCTTTGTCTTTCATGCTCTATCTCAGCTTTCAAAATTTCAGGGGCAGGTAATTGTAATCTATACTTGGAAGTGAATATTTTATTGCTCATTCCGCCTAAAGCATATTCAACAATAGTTTTATTCTTATCCGAACATAGAATTAATCCTACAGGGTTATTTTCTTCTGGAAACTTTTCCCTATCTTTTAAATAGTTCAAATAAAGGTTCATCTGTCCAGCGTCAGCATGAGTAAATTCACCTATTTTTAAATCTATTACTACAAGACACCTCAAGATTCTATGATAAAAAAGAAGGTCAAGACGATAATGTCTTCCCTCAATAGTAATTCTTTTCTGCCGTGCAACAAAAGTAAATCCAATACCTAACTCAAGAAGAAAATGCTCAAGATGTTTAATCAATGCTTCTTCTAACTGTGATTCAGAATATTCATCTTTTAACCCGAGAAATTCCAAGACATAAGGGTCTTTAATTTCATCTTCAGGTTTGAGAATAATAGGTTTCTTATGCGATTTTGCTATAACTGATAATTTACACTTTGATAAAGCAGTCCGTTCGTAAAGCATTGATTGAATTTGTCTGTCCAGTTGTCTAACAGACCAGCTTCCTCTTATACATTCTGCCTCATAAAATTCTCGTTTAAATGGCTCATCAATCCGCATGAGAAGACGATAATGAGACCATGAGAGTGGAAAGTTCTGAGTTAGTCTTTTGAAAATCCCAGACACTATCTGGGAAATTGGATATGATTCTGCACACACTGTGTGCATTTTCTCTTGTGCTTTGTCTGGCAATTCTGCACGCGCTGTGTGCAGAATCTCCTTATAGGTGATATAAAACTGTCGCATGTGCCAGAGGTTTCTTTCTATAAACCCCTTACCAAATCGCTTGGTCAGGTCGACAGACAATTTTTTCAATAATGCTTCTCCGTATTCTGCTCGTTCCTTCCCTTTTTGTTCAAACTCCACAATTCTTCTACCAATAAGCCAGTAGGTAGCAACTAAAATAGTGTTTACATACCGTACCGCTACTTTCCTACCCTGTTCAATAAGAGAAGCAATATCAATGATAAGATTTGAATAGGTTTCTTTTTTAACAATTTTCTTCATTGGACTTAAATTACCTTTAATCTCACAAAAGCACTCAAATTTATTTTGTCATTATCCGTTAATACATTGTCTATAAAGACAAACATTTCCCCT
>CAZVBB010000320.1:0-1593 GCA_964625285.1 uncultured bacterium
ACAGTAGAATTCTTTTTAGATATTAAAATTGTTTCGTGCAAAAGTTTGTTGTCAAGAAAAACCCTTTGGGCAAAATGCAAAAATCCTAAAAAGGTATTCAGTGTACCAGCCACCAGTTAACAGTCAGAGATGCACCAGAGCACCAGTCCACCGTTTAAGGGTTCTGGGTTCACCGTTCTGGGTTCTGGGTTATGAACCTTTGAACCTCTAAACCTTTGAACTCTGAACCTCCTTGAGTAAACATCCTTCGAAAGGTTCCAGAATTAGGGAAGCTGCCTCAACATCCCGCTCTCTTTCAGGGTCGGTTGAAACAAGAATCTTGAAGGTCGCTTTGTCGCCAGAAAGATGGATTTTTTGTTCGCGCCCCGAAAAATTTAGAGCTACAATTAATTTTTGGTTTTTCAGCTCCCTACGATAAACAAAACAGTCTTTCGGTACACCATTCAAAACGCTGTGGAAACTGCCATCTTGTAAAGTAGGAGTGTTTTTGCGCAACCAGATCATTTTTCTATAAAAGTTAAGGAGTGAATTTTTGTCTTCCTTCTGAACGGCCACATTACGACTCTCCACCTCCGGGCCAATAGGCATCCATGGTTTTCCCGTTGAAAAACCTGCTCCGGTTTCACCGTTCCACTGCATCGGTGTTCTTTCTCCATCACGACCAACCGGAAGAGGATACCACTTTATACCAACTGGATCCTTGAGTAGCTTTTTGGGTAATTTAAGATTTTTCATGCCAATCTCTTCACCATAGTAGATAAAGGGTGTTCCCCGCAGTGTTAAGAACATCATCGCCAATACCCGGGCTCTTTGATCGCTTTGACCTCTTTTGTCATGCCGGCTAATAGCTCTTACCTGATCGTGATTGCTCAAAGCATAAGCAGGCCAGGCTTCCTCATGTAGTAATTGCTCCCACCCTTCTACACAGCGACGAAACGCCCCTGCGCTGAAATGGCAAAACGTCAAGTTAAAGTAGAAATTCATATGAAGCTCTTTATTATCACCAGAACCGTAATAAGCTAAAATTTGCGAGAGGTCATCACTGAATACTTCTCCAATGCTAGTTTTCTCAGAATAAGTATCAAGAACTTGACGGAATTCTTTTAGCATACGATGAGTCTCGAGCTGGTGCTGGGTATATTTCCTTGTTTGAAACTCCGGTAGTCCAAAAGCAAAATATAATTTGGCTTGCCATGAAAGGCTCGTCCATGGCAAGCGATGTTGAATTTTTTCGCGCCGGAAAAAGGGAGGATTACTCCTAAGCTGATCATCCTTGCAGCAAGTATGGACTGCGTCAAGACGAAAGCCGTCAACCCCACGGTCCAACCAAAAGCGAGCTACATCAAACATAGCTTTCCTCACAGCAGGATTAGACCAGTTCAAATCTGGCTGCTCCTTTAAAAATGAATGTAGATAATATTGACCTGTATGCTCGTCCCACTCCCAGGCAGAGCCAAAAAAATTAGTACGCCAGTTATTGGGTGGTCTGTTTCGGCGTCCTTTGCCATCCCGCCAAATGTACCAATCACGTTTAGGATTGCTCCGGGATGAGCGCGACTCTTTAAACCAGGGATGTTCATAAGAAGTATGATT
>CAZVBB010000321.1:0-1586 GCA_964625285.1 uncultured bacterium
GATTGGCCGCTTGTGCTGGAAAAAATAAAAAATGAGAAAATATCAGTCTGGGCTTATCTGAAAGAAGGAAAGCTAACAAAACTGAGCGATGAAATAATAACAATTGCTTTTCCAGACAAACTCTCATTCTATAAGAAGTCACTTGAGCGCCCGGCAACACAACGGTTCGTTGAAAAAGCATTGATGGATGTATTTACTCGCAGGCTGGGTATTAAATGCATTATTTCAGAGGAACAACAAGTCGACATCAAAGAAAAAAAAGTGAGCAATGTTCCCAATGAAAAAGTCAGTACTATTCTTAATATATTCGGTGGTAGAATTGTAGAAGGAGTCTCTGAAAAAAGCTCTAGAGTCCCCTGATTACACAGACGCCGTTGCGAACGAACAAAGTGAGCGAGCAATCTAATTGAGATTCCTCGCTTCGCTCGGAATGACCCTTCGGGTCAGATTACACAGATTTTCTTATCGGTGTTTTAATCTATGTACTCGGGGTTTAAAAAAAGGAGGGACATCAAATGTACGACTTCAGCATAAGTAAGTTATTCAATTATGGAAAAAAGATTCAAGAAAATATGGCTAAAATTAAGAATGAGCTTAAGACAATGACAATTGAGGCAACAGCCGGTGGTGGCATGGTCACCGTCATTGTAAATGGAGAGGGGCACATTTTATCACTAAAAATAGACCCTACGATTATAAACCCCAATGATGTTGAGATGATAGAAGACCTCGTTACTTCTGCCGTAAATGATGGACTACGCAAGAGCCGTGAGGCAATGACCGAAAAAATGGGGAAAATTGCCGGAGAAATGAGTATCCCAGGGCTCGGGTCATTGTTAGGAGCAGGAGAATAATATGTACTCCTACCCGGATTCTTTTTCACGAGTTATAAAGAACCTATCGCGCCTCCCCGGAATAGGATACAAAACTGCTGAGCGGCTGGCTATTTTTCTCTTAAGGAGCTCGCCGGAAAAAGTAGGAGAATTAGCCACTGCCATCGCTGAACTCAAGAAAGGAGTAAATTACTGCAAATTATGCGGAAACTTTACTGCAGATGAGCTTTGTTCAATTTGTTCAAGTGTTAAACGAGACCATTCAATAATTTGTGTTGTTGAGGAAGCAAAAGACATCATTGCCATAGAAAAAGCAAATCAGTATCGTGGGTTATACCACGTTCTCAGAGGGGCAATTTCTCCTCTTGACGGAATAGGCCCGGATGATCTTGCCATAAAAGAGCTCATGGAGCGGGTAAAAAATGGTGGTATAAAAGAAGTGATTTTAGCTACCAATACCAGCGCTGAAGGGGAAACTACGGCAAATTACCTGTGTCAGCAGCTAAAACCATCAAGAGCAAAACTTACCAGGATTGCCTGCGGAATCCCCGTAGGTAGTAGCCTGGAATACATAGATGAAATTACACTTGGAAAATCCTTCACCGCCAGGGTAGAAATGACGTATTAACATTTAGAGCTAACCATTCCCCGGTAGCTCAGTCGGTAGAGCAGGTGGCTGTTCCGAGAGCGAAGCCCGAGTGAGCTTCACTCGAAAATAGCAGCTCCCGGTGGAAACGCCGGGATGAACAGCGG
>CAZVBB010000322.1:0-1586 GCA_964625285.1 uncultured bacterium
TCAATGGCGCTAAGCAAAACTTTTACCTCTCCTTCAGGATTTTGAAAGGATATTGCTGACCCAAGGCGAATTTCTCTCGCTAAGATATAAAAAAGATAGCTCCCTCCTACCAAAAGAAGAGCCCCAACAATTAAGGTGGGGATAATCTGCTCCTGGATAGATATAAGAATTTGCTTAATTCCCTCTACTGGTAGCAATCCAATAGCAAGAAAAACCAGAAAGAGCCCCACGACTACTAAGATAGCCATCGAAAAAAAGACAACGAAATTCTTCATCCTCCCACCTCCTTAAATAATTTCCAAGCTATCCGCCTCGTCAGACTATCACCTCATAAGGTTTTCAGTGCACCAGAGCACAAGTTAACATTTTATTCAGAAGAGCACTAGAGCACCAGTTTATCTACCTAAAAACGAGCTTTGCTCCGTATCAACGATAGATGAGATTCTTCGGTCGCCTAGGCGACCTCAGAATGACAACAAAGTTGTCAGTTGACAAGTTAACAAGTTCACAATTACCAGTCACCGTTTTGGGTTCTGAACCCTTGAACCTCTGAACTCTGAACCCTATGCTTCCGGTTATTTGTCTTTTTTTGTGCGTCGTCGCATAACAAATGCCAGACCCAGCACAGCAATCACTATACCCAAACCACCGGTGACCACCACGCGAGCCCAAAAAATCATGTGTTCAAGCCCACCAGGGGCGCCACAGGCCGCACAGGCCTGAGCCGCAGGCACCATCAAGAAGTCAAGGCAAAATACCATCAGCGCCACTAACACCAATAACAAGCTATCCCCTTTGGGGATACCTTCCCTAAGGGGCTCCGCCCCTCGGGCGTCCGCCTGAGGCGGACTGTCACCCAATGAGGGAAACCAGATTGTTTCCCTCAAACCCCCTAATCCGCATAGGAATTTTTTTAAATTCCTATACTTCATGTTAATTTTTATTTTTGACATTTCCCCCCACTTCCTTTCTTCTAACAATTTCTTACTTTCTTACACTCTTTCTCTTATACTCTTTAACTCACTTATATTCTTCCTGAATATTTTCCTGTTCTGGTGTCAATGCGAGCGAGGTCATTGTCCTTAATGAAAAGTGGCACCTGGACAGTAGCTCCTGTCTCAAGAATAGCCGCCTTAGAGCCTCCTACAACCGTATTACCGCGCACTCCTGGCTCTGTCCTGACAACCAGTAATTCAACAAATTGAGGAAGCTTCACTTCTATGAGTTTTTCATTGTGCATGGAACAAGTCAAGACCATTTCTTCTTTCAAAAATTTTGTCTTCTCCCCCAACTGCTTCTCAGCCAATATCAATTGCTCATAACTCTCCAAATCCATAAAATAGAAATTACCCTCACTCTGATAGAGATACTGAATCTCCTTTTCTTTTAAAATTGCCTCTGCCACCTTCTCGCCAGAACGGAATGTTCTTTCTATGATGCGACCATTTTTTAGCTCTTTGAGCCGCGTTGGTATAAGAGCGCCTCCTTTTCCTGGCTTCACGTGTTCAAAAGAGATAACCTCGTAAAGTTCCCCTTCCAAGTCAAGCACCATACCCTTATGGAATTGAGATGTAGTTATCATTCTT
>CAZVBB010000323.1:0-1568 GCA_964625285.1 uncultured bacterium
GATGGCAGCGGTTGTTCCTACATTACCACTTCCAATAATACTTATTTTCATTTTAATTACTTTAGGAGTCAGAAGTCAGAATCCAATTTCATTTTAACTCCTGAATTCTGGCTATTGGCTTCTGAATAGTTATCTTGCAGGACATAATTAAGGCATCCTCTCCGCTGTTACTGTAATACTCAGGGCGCTTCCCTGATATCAAAAAGCCAAATTTTTTATAGAGGTTTTGCGCAGGTTGATTCCCCGGCCTAACTTCAAGCGTTATCTCTTTCCCACCATTGACCTTAACTAAGGTAAAGAGCTTTTTCATAATTCTCGTTGCCACTCCACGTCTGCGAAATTCAGGATGAACAACAAGGTTTTCCAGTCGTGCTACTTCCCCAATCATAAAAAAACCACCATATCCAATTAACTTTTCTTTCTCTCTCGCCACTATAAAATAAGAGTCCTCACTACTGAGCCTCTGTAAAAACATTCCCCTTGTCCATGGAGAAGGAAAAACATCCTGCTCAATCGCCAATGCCTCTTCTATGTCCTCCTCAGCCATCTTCTCTATAACCATTTACCTTTAGGAGATTTCTGAAAAAGTCCGAAATCTCTGATCAGAGGTCTCTGGGTATTTTTTCAGAGACCTCTTTAGACCCCTTTTCTTTCCAAGTATATTGGTTTTACGTCTGATAGCTCTGGCACTTCCCCTGCTCTTAATTTTCTAAGCGCCAGAGTTGCTACATTAGCTGCTCTGATAAGAGAAAATTTCTGCGGAGCAAAGAATGCATTCTTTCCTAACTCTTTTTCAATTAAACCTTGGTGGATTAAAGCGGCACTGCCCAAAAAGACAGTAGGAGCAGTTATTTTTTTAAATAGTTCTTCCAGCGGCAACAAAAAGTCAGCAGTTACCTTTTTAAGTTGAAAATCAGATTGATTATACTGATAAACTGCTCCATAAATCCACCTTGCTTTAGCATCAAGAATTGGGCAAATAAGAGCTGTTGCACAAATATTAGCTGCAAGAACATCCAGAGTGGGAATGCCACAAAGTGGCTTCCTTGCACCTATTGCCAACCCTTTCGCAGTAGCAATGCCAACTCTTAGGGTAGTGAATGAACCAGGCCCTACTGTAACGGCAAGTCCATCTATCTTTTTTATCATTAATTCAGAATCTCTAAGAATCTGATTAACAAGGTAAAGTAATTTCTGTGAATTATTTTCACTAACATCAAGTAGATATTCGGCAATTACTTTATCTTCGTCAATAATGGCAACGCTATTAACTCTATTTGAAGTGTCCATCGCCAGAATTTTCATATATCTCTTTTGCTATCCCCTCATAGATTCCCAGTGCACCAGTGCACTGAATAGATTAAATATCAAAATTTAAATTATATATAAAAATGCAAAGTACTCGGGGTCGTCTCTGACCCCGAGGTCTTGTAGGGGTTCGCCCTGGCGAACTCGCGGGTCGGATAAATTGCACCAAAGGTGCTCATCGCTTGTTACACTAGCCTGCATTACTTGTTGACTAACGATACGCTCCGTGATATATTAGTATCAGAAAAAGGAACGATTAT
>CAZVBB010000324.1:0-1560 GCA_964625285.1 uncultured bacterium
TTGAGAAAGAGGATGCACCAGTAATCAAGCTGGTTGGGCTCATCTTCATGGAGGCGCTCCGTAAAGGAGCCAGTGACATTCACATGGAGCCACTCAAAAACCGCTTTCGGATAAGATACCGCATTGACGGAATCTGTCGAGAGGCTCTTGGGCCACCCAAAGAACTCCAGGGACTAATAATCTCCAGAGTAAAGATTATGGCAGGCATAGACATTGCAGAGAAGCGGCTTCCTCAGGACGGTAGGATAAGAATTAAGCTCCTCGGAAAAGAGATAGACCTTCGCGTTTCCACACTTCCCGGACTTTACGGCGAAAGCGTTGTCATGAGAATACTTGACAAGTCATCCCTTCTTATTGACATGAAAGAGTTAGGTTTCTCCGTTCAGGATCAAAGAAAGTTTGAATCTCTCATTGACCTGCCCTACGGGATTATCCTCGTTACCGGGCCGACTGGCTCGGGGAAGACAACGACGCTCTATGCTGTCCTGAATAAAATAAATAAGCCTGACAGAAAGTTAATTACCGTTGAAGATCCCGTTGAATACCAGCTTTCCGGGATAAATCAGTCACAAGTCAAATCAGAGATCGGCCTAACATTCGCCAAGGTATTGCGTGAAATACTCAGACAATCACCTGATGTCATAATGGTTGGTGAGATCCGCGACACCGAGGCAGCACAGGTCGCAATCAGCGCTGCCCTAACCGGGCACCTAGTCTTCTCCACGCTCCACACCAACGATGCCCCGGGCGCAATAACCAGACTGATCGACATGGGCATTGAGCCATTTATGGTTGCCTCTTCTGTTCAGGGAGTTATGGCCCAGAGGCTGGTGCGAAAAATCTGCTCTAACTGTAGCGAGCCCTACACGCCTGCCCACCATGAGTTAATGGAGATTGGGCTTCCTCTGGATGATATCTCAATCCAGAAGTTTTTCCGTGGCCGTGGTTGTTATAGGTGCAACCAGAGCGGTTACCGTGGAAGGATTGCTATCTTTGAAGTACTGCCAATAACCGATGAAATCAGAAACCTCGTTATCCGCAATGTCCCCACCACGGAGATAAAACAAATGGCGAGAGAGCTTGGAATGAAAACGTTAAGGGAGGATGGCTGGGAAAAAGTATTTTCAGGAATAACAACTACAACCGAAGTAGCCAGAGTAACAGGAAGCGACATAGAATAATAAAGGTTTAGAGGTTCAAGGGGTTCAGGGATTCAAATGTAAAAATCAAAAATCAAAATGCAAAATGACAAAGCAAAATTTAAAATTGAATTTAAGAAAAAGAAAAAATAAATTTGCATTTTTATATGTAATTTTGATATTTAAATTTTGATATTTAATCTATTCAGTGCACTGGTGACTAATTTACTATGGAAATAGATAAGCTATTAAGCATTACAGTGGAGGAAAGAGCATCCGACCTACATCTTTCCGTTGGGAGGCCGCCAGTCCTCCGAATTGATGGAAGGCTTGTTAACCTTGACTATAGTCCACTGACACCAGATAACACTATGGCTCTTATGAAGTCAATTACATCTGCTGCACAGCAGGAGAAGCTTCA
>CAZVBB010000325.1:0-1555 GCA_964625285.1 uncultured bacterium
CTGACAAAAACTATTGTGGATATCCTCGAAAGAGCAAGCAAGGGCATCAAGATAGTGTTTGCGTCTTCTGTCCAGGCTGTACTTGACAATCCCTATGGTATAAGCAAGAAGAAGGCAGAGGACATTCTTATTGAATATAGCCGAAAGAACCGAGCAAAGGTTTATATATATCGTTTGCCCAATGTATTTGGGAAATGGTGCAAGCCCAACTATAATTCTGTGGTTGCCACGTTCTGCTATAATGTTTCTCATGGATTAAATATTTCCATCTCTGACGAAAAAAAGATGATAGAATTGGTATATATCGATGATGTAGTAAATGAATTCATTTCACTACTTGACTCCGAAAAGCAGGGTGAAGAGACTCTTTACCACGAAATTCCTCGAAAAATTAAGATAACTTTGGGAGAGCTGGCAGAAAGGATCTACCAATTGAGAGATATTCGTTCATCGTTGGTTATCCCGGATCTAGCAGATTATTTTATGAAATGTCTTCATGCCACATATGTATCATATCTGGATAAAGATAAGTTCTCTTACCCTCTAGTGATGAAGAGAGATGACAGGGGATGGTTGACAGAATTAATTAAATCCAGAAATTTCGGACAAATTTTTGTTTCAAAGACCAATAAAAAGATTATACGGGGCAATCATTACCATAATAGTAAAGTAGAAAAATTCTGTGTCCTTCAAGGGAAGGCGGTTATTAAATTTCGTCATGTTCTAAATAACGAAATTTTGACCTATTATGTTTCGGGCGATGAGATGGAAATTGTAGATATCCCTCCAGGATATACACATTCCATTGAAAATTTAGGAGATGATGAGATAATCGTCTTGTTCTGGGCAAATCAGATCTTTAATCCTGAAGAGCCGGATACTTATTATTGTGAGGTGGATGGGTGAAAAAAATAAAGGTAATGACGGTCGTTGGCACGAGGCCGGAAATTATCAGACTGTCAAGGGTAATGGCGAAGTTGGACCAATATGCGGACCATATTTTGGTTCACACCGGGCAGAACTATGATTATGAATTGAATGAGGTATTCTTCAAGGACTTAGGCGTCAGAAAGCCAGATTATTTTCTGGAGGCTGCCGGGGCTTCTGTTGCGGAAACAATTGGGCAGGTCATCATTAAAGTAGATCAGGTTTTAGAAAAAGAAACGCCTGAAGCCTTGTTGATCCTGGGCGACACGAACAGCTGCCTATCGGCATTACCTGCAAAAAGACGTAAGATACCGGTATTCCATATGGAAGCTGGCAATCGCTGTTTTGATCAGAGAGTGCCTGAGGAAATCAATCGCAAGATCGTTGATCATATCAGCGACATAAACCTGACATACAGTTCTATTGCGCGAGAATACCTTCTTCGAGAAGGGCTCCCACCTGACAGAGTGATAAAAACAGGAAGCCCAATGTTCGAAGTGCTTACCCACTATAAGGATAATATAGACAAATCTCAAATAATTAAACAGTTGGGGCTTGCTATCCAAGATTACTTTGTTGTTAGTGCACATCGGGAAGAAAATATTGATTCAGATATTAATTTCTCAAA
>CAZVBB010000326.1:0-1552 GCA_964625285.1 uncultured bacterium
TTCCTCTGACAACACTCTTTTGATAGTAAAGGCAGTTGTAGAAAAAGAAGCGACCTTCGGGATTGATTTTTGATTCTGTAGATAATTTTGAATCCTTTTCTCATTCCCCTTTCCCCACCCACTACTTACTTTTTCGTGTTACAATATAATATGAAAAAAGCAAGAAAGCACTGCACTTGATCTGCTATTCTGCCTGCGTAGGATTACATGAAGAAGTGGCGCAGATTACTATAGATGTAATTAGATAAATATTAGGAGGAAGCCATTGGAGAATTTGAAGAATACGGGCGGCGACGCCGCCATAGCGAAAAAGAGATTGTCGGAAGAGATTGAAGAGTTATTAGAGCAACTACCTCTGAAGCTAAAAAGTGGCGAGAGAACAATTACCATGGGCGAGTTCGTTGAGCACATTTCCTACAGAGGATTTGAGATGGCACTGCTTCTTTTTTCGCTACCTGCGGCACTCCCTGCTCCAGCGATTGGGTATTCCACTCCTCTTGGCCCGCTAATTGTACTATTTGGGGCGCAGCTAATTATCGGCAGAAGCTCTCTCTGGCTACCACGTTGGATTAAAAAGAAAAGTATCCCGGTAAAGTTTATTTCTTTTTTAAAGAAGAAAGGACTGCCTTTCTTGAGAAGGATAGAGGAGCGACTTGGCAGAGGAAAGAAGTTAGTGCCACAAAGAACCCTTTGTATTCTCATTGGATTGTTTGTTATGATAATGGGATTAATTATGACACTTCCTATCCCACTTACCAATACCATACCAGCGCTTGCAGTTTTTATTCTAAGTCTCGGTTTGATTGCCAATAATAAACTGCTTGTCTTATTCGGTTTTATAGTAGGCGGAATTTATCTGTCAATCTTCTTTTTGATAATTATCCCCTTTATTACTTAGAAGCATTTGTAGGGAAACAAATGAGAAAAGGGTTCAAGGGGTCAAGAGGCATAGGGCATAGGGCAGAGAGCATAGGGCAAATGAAAAATGAAAAGTGCAAAATGCAAAAAGGATTTAAAGGTTCAGAGTTCAGGAGTTCAGAGTTCAGAGGTTCAGAACCCAGAACGGTGAACCCGGAATCCAGAACGGTGAACCGTGAACTGGTGACTGGTGCGCTGGTGCTCTGGTGCTCTGGTGCTCTGGCGCACTGGGGTTTTCAGAGGAACGTTAGATGGAAACAAAAAAGTTTGATTATTCACTACCGAAAGAGCTAATCGCCCAAACGCCGGCTTCGCCCAGAGATTCCTCCAGGTTGCTGGTGCTTGATAGAAAAAAGAAGAGGGTAGGAGACGATGTTTTTAAGAATATTATAAATTATTTAAGCCCCGGCGATGTTCTGGTGCTAAATGACACCAGGGTTATCCCTGCCCGACTTCCGGCTCGCAGAGCGAGTGGAGGAAAAGCAGAGATTTTCCTGTTAAAGAAATTAGAAGGAGCCAGATGGGAAGCTTTGGTAAAACCCGGGGCTAAATTGCCTCCAGGTGAGAAAGTTATCATCAGAGAAGACATAAATGTTAAAATATTAGAAAAAACAGTTGATGGGCACAGAATCAT
>CAZVBB010000327.1:0-1550 GCA_964625285.1 uncultured bacterium
TTGGAGGGCTTCCTGTAATAATTCATTTACCAACTGTGGATTTGCTGCTCCCTTAGTTTCCTTCATTACTTGTCCAGTGAGATAGGCAATGACTTTTTTATTTCCTGTCTGAAAGTCAGAGATGGCAGCGGGATTCTTTTTCAATATCAAATCAATTGTCTTTTTTATCTCTGTTGTATCACTGATTTGCTTTAGTCCCTTTTCTTTTACTATTTCCCCGGCTCCCTTTCCGGTAGCAAACATCTCGGCAAATACTTCTCTTGCCATTTTCCCGCTGATTGTGCCGCACTTTATAAGATTAAGAAGCTCTGATAAAGATACAGGAGTAAGGGATGATTCCTCAATCCCTATTTTGGCCTCTTTCAATTTCTCCAGAACCTCTCCCATTACCCAGTTAGATACATACTTCCCATCAGGAAATCCCTCTACTACTTCTTCATAGAAGTCAGCCAGTGACTTACTTGAAGTAAGAATAATCGCATCATAGGGGGGAATGTGATATTTCTTAACGAACCTCTTCAATCGCTGTGCAGGAAGCTCAGGCATAGCCGCTCTTATTGTATTTATCCATTGTGGACTGGTGACAACTGGCGGCAAATCAGGGTCAGGGAAGTAGCGGTAGTCCGGTGAGCCCTCTTTGACACGCATCGCTATAGTTTTGCCCTTTTTCTCATCCCAGAGTCGGGTTTCCCCCTTGACTATCTTGCCACTACTAAGTAATCTTCTCTGCCTTTCTATCTCATACTGGATGGAACGTAATACGGACTTGAAAGAATTAAGATTTTTTATTTCAACTCTTGCATTAAGCGATGAGGTGTCAAGGGGACGAATAGAAACATTGGCTTCAAATCTTAATGCCCCTTCTTCCATCTTGCAATTGGAAACTCCTAAATAAAGCAAAATATCTCTCAGGGATACCATAAAACTTTCTGTATCCTCCAGGCTATGCATGTCAGGGCGGGTAACAATTTCCACGAGTGGTATCCCCGCCCGATTGAAATCAACAAGGCTATAACCCTCTCTCCCTCCACTTTCACTATGTTCACTATGAATATTTTTTCCCGCATCCTCTTCCAGGTGAACGTTATCAATGCCGATCCTTATGGGGGTATCCCCCTTAAAGGATGTCTCCAGTGCATCAGCCTGATGGATATGGCTTGGGTTCTGGTGCTCTGGTGACTGGTGATTGGTGATTGGTGATTGTAAACTTATTAACTTGTCAACTTGTGAACTTGTCAACTGGTGCACTGGTGCCCTGGTGCTCTGGTGCTCTTTTTTCTGGCTCGGAGGTAGCTCAAGGTAACCATCCGCAGCAAATGGGAGATAGTTTTGCGATATCTGATAATTTTTAGGAAGGTCAGGATAATAATAATTCTTGCGGTCAAACCGCGCCTCGGGCAAAATTTTGCAGTTTAAAGCAAGTCCTATTTTGATTATATATTCTACAGCTCTTTCGTTAAGAACAGGTAGCACCCCGGGCAAGCCGAGACAAATTGGGCAAGTTTGAGAATTTGGCTCCTGACCAAATTTAGTGCTGCACCCGCAAAAAA
>CAZVBB010000328.1:0-1531 GCA_964625285.1 uncultured bacterium
GCCTTCTCTACATTTATTATTTTTCCTTTAAGCGGCAAAATTGCCTGAAAGCGCCGATCGCGCCCTTGTTTTGCCGAATTATGAACAAACACACCAGATGCAAGTGCAAAATTATGAGTATCTTTAACTTCTAAATCATAAACATCCATCTTTCTGTTAAGTCTCACTATTTTTTTAATTTTGTGGTTGTAGCTCTTAACTGCTTCAAACATTGAACTTTCATCGTTATTGAAAAACCGTTCAATAAATGTTTCTTTCTTAAGTAAATTTTTATTTCCGAGTTTAATTCTCTCCTTATTATATTCTTCTAAATCTCCATTACTTTCCAATATTTGCTTCATAAAATTTATTGTATGTTTAAAGTAGGTTTCATTATATGCTTTCATTCTCTTTTTTCTAAATTCATTAGTCCATTGTTTTTTAGTGCTACTACTTTTCCATTTCCTTAGCTCAGAATCCTCCCATTGCTTTTTTGATATTTCGCTTAATATCTCTCTGGCTTCGGGGTGTTCCTTAAAAAACCTCTTAACCCTTTCTGATTGTAATTGTCTATTTTTTTCTTCTGCCCAATACTTTTTTTGTGCTCCGTCTAATCGCTTAAGAGATTCTTTTCTATAATTATCATTACTTTCATAAAATTCCTTATATTTTTTCACCATGTAATTTTTGTAATTCTCATCCTGCCATTGTTTCTTTGTTCTGTTAGACAACATTTTTTTCATTTCAGGCTTTAGCATGATTCTTCTAACTTTTTCTCGATATTCTTTTGTTTGTCTCGTTCTTATAGATTTTTCTACCACATCAGGACGACGAAGAGTATGCCCTATATAATCATAATGAAAATTCATATGCTGCTCATAAGAGAGTCGTCGTATATTGGTTGGATTATTATTTAATTTATTAAAGTCTATATGATGACGATGTTTTCCAATAGCAGTTGTGTAAACACCATTCTCGAGATTAAACATATCTGCCAAAATATGAGTATACATCCATTTCTTAGCCCTGGAATCAAAAATCATTTCATAACCATCCAAGCCGTATTTACCTTGTTTTTTACATATTTTCCTATAAAAGGGCGCGAGACTATGCCAGGGGGTTAATTTAGCAGCGGGAACATAACTACCATCAACTAACCTAAATAGATGATTAGGTGTACATATTAGTTTCTCTCCATTGTCTAAAATAATCTTGATAACTTCTGCATTCTTTTTAGTTATTCTTGGATTTAATATCGGAGCGATACCAATATGTCCATTGTTCTGCATAGTATAACAAAAATTTTTCTTGCCCTGTTTATATTCTTTAACTAATTTTTTAAAAGAAATATTACGTCCATCAGTTAATGCAATCTTTGTATCTCTGCTCCAACAACCGCCGGCACTGTCGCCTTCAACAAGATAAATCTCGCATAACTTGGCATCTTTCTCGGAGCAGTCAGCAAGTTTTCCCGGAAGAGAAGCCGAATCAAGAATCCCTTTACTTCGTGTAAGCTCCCTTGCTTTTCTAGCGGCATCACGCGCCCGAGCCG
>CAZVBB010000329.1:0-1524 GCA_964625285.1 uncultured bacterium
TATGGTCTCAAGATTAAGCAAAAAGGAGCAATTAATACTGAAGAAATTTAAGACTGTCCTTGAAAAAGCGATGGGTAGAAATCTTATAGAAGTAAGATTATTTGGTTCTAAGGCGCGTGGGGATGCACGGAAAGGCTCAGATATAGATATATTAGTAATAACTGAGTGTGGAGATTGGCACATGCGTAATGTAATATATGACATAGCTACTGATATACTTCTTGAGGATGGAATCTGCATATCTCCAAAAGTCATTAATAAAAAGGACTACAGTTATCTCTATAAGATAAAAACCCCTTTTATAAAAAATGTTATTCGAGAAGGAATTATAATATGAATAATATACCCGAACATGCTATTAAAGAATTAAACCGTGCTAAAAAGGCTCTTCGTGCAGCAAAAGTGCTAATAAAGGAAGACCTATTGGAAGATTGTGTTTCAAGGGCATATTATGCTGTTTTACACGCAGCAAGAGCAACTTTATCTTTGGCTGGAGTTGAAACAGATACACACAATGGAGTACGAAAGATGTTTAGTCTACATCTGGTTAAAACAGGAAAGATAGAGAAAGAATTTGCGAAAATACTTACAAGGGAACAAGAGGATAGGGAAACTGGAGATTACGAAGTTAGTATAGAGATAGAAGAAGATATAGCAAGAGAAAGAGTTGAAGAAGCAGAGAAGTTTGTTCGTAGAATTGAGCAATATATTCAGGAGATTAAATGAATAATAAAAGGAACCACAACTTCATCTAACAGAGCATTTACGGCTTCATTTCACTTTGCCTAACTCCGATAAATCGGAGGTCGTAAATGCTCAACCGTTAGACGAAAAAGTGTTTCATGTGCTAATAAAAGATATAAAATAGGGCGTCACAAAAGTGCCGCCCTTGATCACAGGCTAGAACATGTTTTGTGACAGCCTGAAGATATGAAATAAAAGGAGCTTAGGATAGTATGGACACTACGATGATTGAGAAAAATCTTGGTTATTCGTTCACCGACAAAAACCTCTTAAATCGCGCTTTGACACGTAAAGCCTACGCGCTTGAACAAAAACAACAAAATCAAGATTGCGAAGATCAAGAAGTATTTCGAACCCTCGGCGACGCGATATTGAAAGCGGTATTGGTTGATCTATTGATAAAATCAGGCTGTAAAACAAGAGATGAGATAACAAACAAGAAAAAGGGGCTTGAAAGAGAAGAAGCACTTGCAAAGATCAGTCAAGACCTTGAAATTGGACCGTTCATTAAATTGGGTATTGGAGAGGAAAAACAGAAAGCAAATGAAGAGCCGAAAGTTCTTGCTGAAACACTTGAAGCATTGATCTGTGCAATTTATTTTGATGGTGGATACAATGCCTCGAAAGAGGTTATTACTAACTGGTTCAAGAGCTTCTTCTACTAACACAATATACACTACAGACTTATGCCTTCGGGACATTCGCCTATTGGCAACATCGTATATTACTCTGTAAACTAAATAAGGGTTTAATGCAAAAATCAAAGTGTAAAAATCAAAA
>CAZVBB010000330.1:0-1521 GCA_964625285.1 uncultured bacterium
ACTACTTTGAAGGAAGGGTTGATAGTTTTTCGTCACAGATGAAAGATGCAGCCTCAGAGCTATTAGTGCACCAGAGCACCAGTGCACCAGTAAAAGATAGAAAATATGATTGAATTTGAAGAAAGAAAAAAGATAAGGATGCATTTAGATATTGCGCCTTTAATAGATATAGTCTTTTTGCTCCTTGTCTTCTTTATGCTTACCGCTCACTTCATAGTGCAGCCTGGGATAGAGATAACCTTACCGGCGGCTAAGACGGCTACTATGGAAGAGATAGAGGATATTGTTGTATTTATAAGCCGAGAGGATGAAATCTTTCTTAATGATCAGCAGATTAATATTGAGGACCTAAGGCCGGCTCTGGAGGCAAAATTAGGGGTTAGCCAGAAGAAAACAGTAATTCTCAAGGCTGATGAGAAGGTAAACCTGGGCTTAGCCGTTAAAGTAATGGATGTTGCCAGGCAAGCAAATGCAGAAGGATTGGTAATTTCAACTCAAATAGAGCCCCAGGGCGCCAGAGTACCTAGGACACCAGTAAAATGCGAGAAGATAAGACAATAAAAATAACATTTTTTATTTCTTTGGCAGGACATCTCTTACTGTTTTTGGGTATGCCGGGATTTGACTTAGCTCCTTCTCCCCTTCCAGAACCGAAAGATATGAGCATCGTCCTGGAGATAGAGATACCTCCGCTCTTGCCGAGGATAGAGGTGCTGGGAGAAGAGAAAAAACTGAAGGAAATAGTAAAGAAGGAAGAAAAACTACCAGAGCCCGAGCCTGAACCTGAACCAATCCCGGAGCCTGAACCTGAACCAATCCCGGAGCCCGAGCCTGAGCCTGAACCAATCCCGGAGCCAGAGCCAATCCTGAAGCCGGAGCCTGAACTAATTTCTGAACCCAAGCCTAGACCAAAGCCTCCGATAGAGCCCTTGCCGGAAGAAACTTACCTGGAAGCGGTCGAAGTAATTAACCCTCAAGATGAAGCCATGTTGCGTTATCAAGATATGATCAGGCAAAGAATTGAAGCTCACCGCCGCTATCCACGCTGGGCAAAGCAACAAGGATTTGAAGGAACAGTTTATCTTTCTTTTACAGTTTTAGCTAACGGCCAGGCTCAAGATATTAGAATTATTTACCCTTCCGGTTTTACTATTCTTGATAATGAAGCCGTCTCCAATGTGAAAAGAGCCAGTCCCTTTCCCCCCATACCGGAAAAATTGAATCGCTCTCAACTGAGGATAGAAGTTGCCATTGTCTTTATGCTAAACTAAAAAAGGGGAAAGGGGACATCTGTCCCTTTAAAATTCTCCCAACCCCGCGCTTTTGTTTTTCCGTCGCTAAAAGTCTTCTCCTATGCCAAAAACTTAAACTTTTTTTGGGGCTTTTTACTTTTTTTCTTGACAAAATTTTGTGGTGTGGTAAAATCGTAATTGCAAATGAAATCTAATTGCAATTAAAGGAAAAACTATGCTGATTTTATATCATAAAATCTCCCCTAACCCAGAAATCCCCCTCTGTCCC